>JAGRKR010000271.1:0-10236 GCA_020442225.1 Hyphomicrobiaceae bacterium
CGCCTCAGGGCGCAATGCCGTCGCCGCTGCCGGTCGGACGCTCGTAGCCGGCGAGAAGGTCCTTGACGCCGTCGCGGCCATAGATGTCGGCCCTGAAGTCGACGCTGCCGTCCCTGTTCGCCCAGGCTGTAAGATACGTGAAATAGACAGGTATGGGCTGCGCCAGCTTGACGTCTTGGGCCTCGCCGGTGGCCAGAACCTGATCGACGGTGCGCGGATCATCCCAGCCCGACTCGCCGCTGAGGATCCATTTCACGAGATCGAACACGCCCTCGACACGCACGCAGCCTGCGCTGAACGCCCGCCCGCGCTGTCCGAACAGCGTCTTCAGCGGCGTATCGTGCATATAGACGATGTGCTCGTTGGGCATGTCGATGCGCACGAGGCCGAGCGCATTCCAGCGCCCGGGCTCCTGACGGAACTTGAGTGCCTTGGCGTCGGGATGCGACCAGTCGACCGAGCGCGCGTCGATCTCCTCGCCGCCCCAGGCCCTGAGCACACGGATATGCTCGCGCTCGAGATACTCCGGGTCCTTCTTGAGGCGCGGAATGAGATCGAGGTGCGCGACGCTGTCGGGCACGCGCCAGTAGGGGAAGAAGTTGACGCCCCTGATCGTCACAATGATGGAGGGAGTCTGGCGATCCGGCTTGCCGACGATGACGCGATGACGGAGCTGCACCGCGCCGCCGGTCACCGCCTCGAGCTGGAAGGCGGGGATATTGACGAGGACATAGCGCGGCTCCTGCGGACGCGCCATGAGCTCGCGCAGTCGCACGAGGTTGACGCGGATCTGCGCCAGACGATTGGTCGCCGAGACGTTCAGCGACGCCAGCGTGACGCGATCGATGCGCCCGGTGGCGCGCAGGCCGTAACGGGACTGGAAGCGCATGATGGCGGCGCGCAGCCCACCGTCGAAGGCCGTCGAGACCTGCCCATCGCGCGGAACCGGAAGAAAGCCCTCGCGAATGAGGCGGGAGCGCACGAACGCCACGCGCCCCTCGATATCGCCCTCACGCAGCATGGGGCCGGCCGGGATCGGCCGCCAGCCGCCGGCCGCGACGATCTGCTGATAGCGGCTCGCGGCGCGCTCCATCAACTCCAGCATCTCGGCGCTGCGGAACGGCATGGGATCGGTGCGCAGATCGCTGGCGTCGCGCGCCCTCTGGCCATCGGGCTCCCGCGCACGTGGGGCACGCTCGGTCTCGCGAGGCGCACTGAAGCCGGGCAAGGTCTCCCACCAGCGCGCACGTTGCGCCTGCGCATCCTGCGCCGCGCCCACGGACGTCAGGATCGTCACGGCGCCCAGCGCGACAGCCCAGGCACCGCTCAGCCAGCGGCGGCGAGACGGCGAATGCCGCGCCTCACCCGCTCCCGGCGTGCGAGGTTCAGTGTGCCTCATGATCATTCGTTCGGCTCCTTTGGAGCTCATCTCACGCCTTGGTCATCCACTCGATAAGTCGAGCTGCCCACCCGTCAGCGCACGCCTGTCTATGGCGCAGCTTACCGAATACCGCAAGTCACAGAGCAGTCAAACACCGTGATGTGTGTTTCGCGGCGGTGACGCATCCCGTTGGATATTCGTGCAGATTTGGCAAACCCGCGCGTCTCCATGAAGCAAGACTCCATGGCAGAGATGCGGCAGGCCCCACGCCGGCAGGCGCCTTCACGCAACCGAAGCCGGCGCCCGCCCGCGCGGCCATGTCCGTTGACGCCAAAGGGCCGCCGCCGCTAGGAAGTGGTCCAGACAATATCCTGGAGGTTCGCCCATGCTGCCGCTCGAAGGCGTTCGCGTGCTCTCGGTGGAGCAGTATGGCGCAGGGCCTGCCGGCACCATGTTCCTCGCCGACATCGGCGCCGACGTGATCAAGATCGAGAACCGCGCCGAGGGTGGCGACATGTCGCGGCGTGTCGGCCCGTTCTTCCTGGGCGAGAACGACTCCCACTTCTTCCAGTCGTGGAACCGCAACAAGCGCAGCCTGACGCTCGATCTGAAGACCGCCGAGGGCCAGGCCGTGCTGCACGATCTCGTGCGCTCCGCCGATGCGGTCTTTCACAACCTCAAGGGCGACAAGCCGGCCAAGCTCGGCCTCACCTACGCGCAACTCGCCCCCTTCAACCCGCGCATCGTGTGCACGCACCTGACCGCCTATGGCCGCACCGGCTCGCGGGCAAGCTGGCCCGGCTTCGACTATCTGATGCAGGCGGAGGCCGGCTATCTCTCGCTGACCGGCGAGCCCGATGGCCCGCCCTCGCGCTGCGGCCTCTCCATCATCGACCTGATGACGGGGCTGACGGCCGCCTTCGCCACGACCTCGGCGATCATCGGCGCGCGGGCGACAGGCCAGGGGCGCGACATCGACACCTCGCTGTTCGATCTGGCGCTCAGCAACGTGTCGTACCTCGCCACCTGGTATCTCAACGAGGGCTATGTGCAGGGTCGCGTGGCGCGCTCCGGCCATCCGTCGCTGGTGCCGAGCCAGCTCTACCGCACGCGCGACGGCTGGATCTTCATCATGTGCAACAAGGAGAGCTTCTGGCCCGTGCTGGCGCGCTCGCTCGGCCACCCCGAATGGATCGACGACCCCGCTTTCGCCACGGCGAAGGCCCGGCTCGAGAACCGCGACCGCATCACCGGCATGCTCGACGGCATCCTCACGACGCGCACGACCGCCGAATGGCTCGAGCATTTCGCCGGCGAGGTGCCGGCTGCCCCCGTCCATGACGTGGCGGCGGCCCTGGACAACCCCTTCGTGGTCGACGAAGGCCGGCTCATGAGTTTCGACCATCCCCAGCGGGCGAATTTCCGCACCGTCCGCGGACCCGTGCAGTGCCCAGGCGAGACGATGCCGGCGCGCCCTGCGCCCGCTCTCGGCGCCGACACCGAGGAAATCCTCGCCGAGGCAGGCTACGATGCGGCGCGCATCGCCGCCCTCAAGGCCGACGGCATCATCTGAAGGGAACCGCAATGGTCAAGATCGTCAAGGAAGTCGGCCCCCGCCGCTATCGCGAAACGTACGGCCGCGTCTACGAGGACTTCGAGATCGGAGACGTCTACGAGCACAGGCCGGGCCGCACCATCACCGAGGCGGACAACATCTGGTTCACCCTGCTCACGATGAACAAGCACCCGCTGCACTTCGACAACGCCTACGCCGCGAAGAGCGAGTTCCAGCGCCCGCTCGTCAACAGCGCGCTGACGCTCGCCATCGTCACGGGCATGAGCGTTTCCGACGTGTCGCAGCAGGCCATCGGCAATCTCGGCTGGAACGACATCCGCCTGACCTCGCCCGTATTCGTCGGCGACACGATCTATGCCGAGAGCGAGGTCATCGCCAAGCGCGAGAGCGCCAAGCGGCCGACGCAGGGCATCGTCACCGTGAGGACCACCGGCAAGAAGGACTGCGGCACGGTCTTCATGACCTTCGAGAGGACGGTGCTGGTGCCGAAGCGCGGACATGGCGCAGACGACAAGGCCGGCTACTGAAGCCTGGGCGCCCGGGCTCGCGCCGCCCCTTACTCCGCGGCCTGCTGGGCGGGGAACGGGCCAGTGGCGCCGATGCCGACGTCGCGCGGGGCGCTGCCGGCGCGCTTGTGCGCCTCCTTGAGCGAGCGCTTGAGCTCCTTGAAGTAGGGGATGTGCTCCAGCTCGATGCCATGCCGGGGCGTATCCTTGAAATACTTCCGCACCCACGCCTTGCGCGCCTCGATCTCGGCGTGCATCTCGGCCTCGCTCGGTAGCCTGGCCCGGCCGAGCTCGAACTCGCGCAGCCAGCGCACCTGACCTTCGCAGATCCAGTTGAGGGCGGTGTCGGAGTTGAAGAAGGCGAGGAAATACAGCCCGCGCCACTTCGGCGGCACGATGCGCATGAAGAGATCGATGGTGTTGTCCTCGACCTTCACGACCTCCGGCTTGATGAAATCGAGATCGATCTCGTAGCCGGTAGCGGCGATGAGCGTATCGAAGTCCTCGCTGCTCCCATCCGAGAAGGTGATCGTCGTGCCGTCGATCCGCTCGATGCCGGCCTTCACGATCACGCGCCGGTACTGGATGTGGTTGACGATGTTGGCGTTGGAGGTGGCGTGCACCTTCTTCGAGGTCGGCGGGAACCCCAGGTCCGACATGCGCCCCTGCACGATATAGACGAGGCTCTTCACCACGCGCCGGCGCACCCAATCGGGCACCCACGGCTTGTAGAACGGCTTGACCACGTCCCAGAACGGCCGGCCGAAGACGAGCTTCGGAATGATGACCGCGGTCGAACGGGCCACCATGACGCAGCGCTCGGTGGTCGTGGCGAGATCGCTGGCGATGTCGAGGGCGCTGTTGCCGACACCGACGATGCAGACGCGCTTGCCGACGAAGGCGGCGGGGTCCTTGTAGTGGTGCGAGTGCAGGTACTCGCCCTTGAAGCCGTCGCGGAACAGGCCGACTTCGAGCGGCCGCGTCAGATGCCCGCTGGCGACGATGACCGAGTCGTGCTCGAAGACCTGGCCGTCCGTCGTCGCGAGTTGCCAGCGCGGCTGCGTCGGCGAATAGCCGGGATGCGGGCGCAGGTCGGCGATTTCGGTCTTGAAGCGCACCTTGTCGAGCAGGCCGTAGCGGCGGGCATAGCCTTCGAGATAGCGCGCCATGTCCCAGTGATCGGGGAAGGCCTGGACACCGGACTCGAAGCGATGGTCGGTGAAGTTGGTCAGATCGCGCGCGGTGTTGATGTGCAGCGTCTTGTAGGCCGACGAGCGCTGGTTGTCGTTGTTGTAGACCCACATGCCGCCGACGCGGCTGCCGATCTCGTAGAGCGTGACGTCGAAGCCCGCCTCGAGCATGTGCTTGGCTCCGCACAGGCCCGCCGCACCGGCGCCGATGATGCCGATACTCTTCGCTGCCATGTCCGCCTCCCCTCAGGTCTCCGCCCGCAGCTCGCGTACATCCGGCGACGATGCCAGCATCGCCGCCTCATGGCGCGCGAAATGGCCGAGCGCACGGGCCGCCGCCGCGAAATCGTCGAAGGTCGCGATACCCGCCGCCACGGCTCTCGTGCGGGCCGGCGCTCGCGCAGCCTCGATCTCCGCCGAGCCGTCAGCCCTCAGGACGAGCACGAGGTGCGGACCATCCGGCCGCGCCTTGCGCGCCGCCGTCATGGCCGCCAGCGTGCGGCCGAGCATGTCGTGCTGGCGGTAACTCAGCACCACGGGCAGGTTGAGATGAACCGCCACGGCGTCGACGCCGCCGTCCGCCGCCAGGGCCTCGAGCAGTGGACCCATGACCTCGCCATTGCTCTTCGACAGCACGTTGGCCGGGATGTCGATCGGGTTCTCGATGCTGGAGCCGTCGGTCAGGCCGAGGGACTCGAGCGTCACGCGCGTTTCCTCTCGCCACTCCGCCAGCGAGAATCCCTCACGCGCGAAACAGTCCGCGCCCATGACGCTGGCGCCGCCACCGTTGCCGATGAGCACGAGCCGCCGCGTGGCCGACGTCGTCCGCCGCGTCAGGGTCTGCAGGCAGAGCAGAAGACCGATCATGTCTTCCACGGTATCGACGAGATGCGTGCCCGTCTGCTCGGCGACCGCGCGCCAGACGCGATCATCGGCGGCGAGCGAACCCGTGTGCGAGGCGGCGGCGCGCCCGCCCTCGGCGGTCCGCCCTCCCTTCATCAGCACCACCGGCTTGACGCCGCGGCACTCCGCCAGCAGGCGGAACAGCGTGCGGCCGTCGGCGATGTCCTCGAGATAGACGCCGATGACGCGCGTCCCGCTATCGTCGATGAAGTGCCGCAGCAGATCGATCGGCCCGACATCGGCGCCGTTACCGACGTTGACCACCGCCCGGAAGCGCAGGCCGCGCGTACCGCCCTGGCGGATGAGATCGACGGCGATGCCGCCCGACTGCGAGACGACGCCGATACAGCCCTCCTCGGCCGGCACCGGACGGGTCATGGTGATGCGTCCGCGCGGAGAATAGGTGCCGAGCGTGTTGGGACCGAGGAAGCGCACGCCACCCTTGCGCGCCGCCGCGACGAGCGCCATCTGCGCCTCCGCGCCGTCGCCCGTCTCCGCGAAGCCGCTGGTCATGATCTGCGCGAACGCCACGCGCCCGTTGGCGCCGGAGAGCAGGTCGGCAATCCCACGCCGCGGCACGGACACGTACGCGTAGTCGACGGGCGCGGGCGTATCCGCGAGCGTCGGATAGGCCTGGAGGCCCGCGACCCTCTTCGCCGTCGGGTGGATCGGGTAGATGGCGCCGGGAAAGCCGAGCGCCTTCAGGTTCTCGATGTAGCGGTTGCCCGCCCCGGCACCCGTCGTCGAGACGCCGGCAACCGCGACCGTGCGGGGCTCGAGCAGACGATCGAAGCTCGGCATCGCCGGTGGCGGCTCCACCGGCTCCTGGGCTTTGGCAGGAGTGGTGACGCGCGCCAGGACAATCCTGGCATCGGCCGCCACCGCCGCATCGCTCGTCACCCGGAGCGGGTTGATGTCGAGCTCGGCGATCTCGCCCTGAAGCGTCATCAGCAGGCCGCGCTCGCCGCCGATGCAGACCAGCGCCCGGATCACCTCGTCCTCGCTGATGGGACGCGTGCCGCGCGCGCCCGAAAGCAGCGGATAGGCCTTGAGGCTGCGCAGCATGGTGCGCGCCTCGTCCGGCCCGATGGGGCAGACGCGGAGCGCGACGTCCGACAGCACTTCGGCAAAGATGCCGCCGAGCCCGACCATGACCAGCGGTCCGAACTGGCGGTCGACCAGACCACCGATGATCAGCTCGTGGTCGGCCGGAACCATCTCCTCGATGAGATAGCCCTCGAGAGGCGGATAGGTCTCCGGCCAGCTCGATTCGATGGCCAGTACGGCGGCGCTGACGTCGCCCGCGTGGGTGATGCCGAGGCGGACGGCGCCCACCTCGGATTTGTGCACCGGCGCGGTACACAGCGCCTTGACGACCAGCGGCGGCCTCAGCCCGGTCGCCTTGATCGCCCCCTCCGCGGCCCCGCTCGTGATGTCGGACCGCGGCACGCCCACGCCGAACAGGCCGAGCAGCGCCTTGGCGGCGTGCTCGTCGAGTCCGGTGGCGTTGTGGGCCCTGAGGCGCTCGATTGTCGCCTTGGTGCTGCGCAACCGCTCCAGTCGATCCTGCATGAAGTGCCCTCAGTAGCTCGTAGGCCAGTTCGACAGATGATGCTGACCGACGACGCCCTTCTCTCCACAATGGAAGTCGAGAAGCTGCGAGAGCACCCGCCGCGTGTCGCGCGGATCGATCACCGCGTGCGCCTCGTAGAGCGCCGCCAGCGCCCAGGCCGTCGTATCCTGCTGGAGCTCCTTGTGCAGCTTGTCGAAGCGCTCCGGGTCGTCGTCGCGCGTCAGGCCGTAGATGATGTTGACGCCGATCACGGGGTCGACGAAACCGAGATCTGCAGTCGGCCAGCAGATGGTCTCGTGCGAGTTCTTGCCGCCGCCCATGTTGAGGTAGGCCTGACCGTAGCTCTTGCGCAGGATCACCTGGATCTTCGGCACGGTAACGAGGCTGATGGCGTTCATCCAGTTCATGATGCGACCGGGGGCCCAGCGCCGCTCGCCTTCGACGCCGATCAGGAAGCCCGGCTGGTCGACCATCAGCACGATCGGGATGTTGAAGCTGTCGCAGAGCACCAGGAAGCTCGTGGCCTTGCGCATGGCGTCGACGTCGATGGCGCCGCCCTTGTACTGCGGGTTGTTGGCGAGGATGCCCACAGAGCGGCCGCCGATACGGGCCAGTCCCACGGCGATCGACTTGCCGAAGCGCGGCTTGAGCTCGAAGTAGCTGTCCTTGTCCACCACGGTGCGGACAACCTTGCGCACATCGTAGACCTGGGTGCGCTTGGGCGGCAGGTTGTCGAGGATGCTGGCACACGCATCGCCCGAGCCGGCCGGCACGGCCGCGCGGGGAGCAGCCTCGCGATTGCTGCCCGGCAAGTAGGAGAGGAAGCGCTTGACCGCCTCGAGCCCTTCCTCGTCGCTGTCGACGGCCATGTCGATGAGACCCGTGGTATCGGCATGCATGCGCCAGCCGCCCAGTTCCTCGGGCTCGATCTCCTGACTGATGGCCTTGGAGGTCACACGCGAGCTGGCGACGGCCATGGTCGCCCCCTTGCGCATCACCACGAAGTCGGAGATGCAGGCATACCAGGTTGACGAGCCATAGCAGTGACCGAGCAACGCGGAGGCCCAGGGCGTCTCGCGCAGCCGGCGATACTCGTACTGGTCCTGCCCCAGCATGGCGCGGCCGGCCGAGCCCATGCGGTCCGGCATGCGCGCGCCGACGGACTCGCCGAGGAACACGATGGGCATGCCGCGCTCGATCGACGTCTCGCGAATGTGTCGGATCTTCTTGCCGTTGATGGCGGACGAGGACGCACCGAGCACCGTGAAGTCGTTGGAGACGACGGCCACGGGGCGACCGTCGATGCGGCCGTAGCCAGCCACCTTGCCGTCGGCCGCCGTCTTGTCGGCCATCTCCTTGCGGATGCCCTTGGCATGCATGCCGCTCTCGAAGAAGCTGTCGGGATCGAGGAGCGCGTCGAGACGTTCACGTGCATTGAGAATGCCGCTGTTGCGGCGCGCCGCGAGCTTCTTCGGCCCGCCCATGGCGCGGGCTTCCGCCTCGCGCTTCTTCAGCTCCTCCATTTCGGTCTCGAATGCCACCGTCTCGTTCCTCCTTGGCCAATTCTGTGCGGCCACATTAGTGCGGACCACGCGCCGATGGAACTCCTTGTTGCCATGGGATTTTATGGTGCCAATTCGGCACCGCCACATGCGCCCTAGAGCACCTCGAAAACATCATAGACGGCCGCGTCGGGCTCGCGTCGGCCGACGCCGACCGCGACGATCCGATTGAGCCAGTCGTAGCCGGGGGATGCCGTCTCGAAGGCTAATGCCGTGCGCAGATAGTACTGCGACGACGCGACCGCCTCCCCCCGCGCCAGACGCTCCATCACCTCCGCCGGTCCGTGCCGCACCCCCTGGTAGCGGATCAGGAGCGGGGCACCATCGTCGAGCTCCAGCACCAGGCGCACGTCGGGCCGGAACGCCCCGTCCTGGCCCTTGAGCAGCGTATCGAGACCGCCGGCCACGATCCGCGCCTTGACATGCGGCCCCTGGAAGTGACCGGCCTCGAGCCGGTCCAGCCGGCGCAGGCCGAGCGGCCCGTCGCCGAGCCAGAGCGTACCGCTGACCTCGATCCTGAGCTCCCCGAGATAGCGCGTGTGCAGCTCGGGCGCCGCCCCCTCCCCGACACCCGTCATTTCACTCGAACACCAGGATCTGGCGGACGGTCGCCGCGTCGGCGAGCTTGTCGAAGCCGGCGTTGATCTCGTCGAGCGTGACCAGGCTGCTGCGCAGCTTGTCGATCGGCAGCTTGCGCTTCTTGTAGAGGTTGATGAAGCGCGGGATGTCGCGATGGGCGACGCAACTCCCCATGTAGCTGCCCTTCACGGTGCGCTCGTCCTGCACCATGGCGTAGTGCTGCACGGAGAACTGGCCACCCACGGGGGGCAGGCCGGCGCTGACCGTGGTGCCGCCGCGCACGGTGATCTTGTAGGCGAGGTCCATGGCCTTGACCGAGCCGGCCATCTCGAAGGCGTAGTCGACACCACCGTCGGTCGCATCGACGATCGACTTGATGCAATCGGCGTCGGCAGCGGAATAGGTCTCGGTCGCACCGAGCTGGCGGGCCAGCGCCAGCTTCTCGTCGGACATGTCGACGGCGATGATGCGCTCGGCGCCCGCCACCGCCGCCCCCATCAGACAGGAGAGCCCGACGCCGCCGAGCCCGACCACCGCCACGACGTCGCCCGGGCGAACATTCGCGGTGTTGACTGCGGCACCGACGCCCGTCTGCACCGCGCAGCCGAACATCGCCGCATCGTGCAGTGGCACATCCTTGTCGATCCTGACGATGGAGTTGGGAACGACCACCGCGTACTCGGCGAAGCAGGAGATGCCGCTGTAGTGCAGGATGTCCTTGCCGCCGAGCTTGAGACGACGCGTGCCGGTCTGCAGCTCGCCGCGTGCCCGCGAGCCCTGGAAGCCCGAGCAGACGTTGGGCTTGCCGCTCCGGCACTGCCTGCACTTGCCACAGCTCGGCGAGAAGACGAACACCACATGATCGCCGGGTGCGAAGCCCTCGACGCCGGCCCCGACCTCTCGCACGATGCCGGCCCCTTCGTGACCGGGGACGGTCGGAAGCGCCCGCGGCCGGCTGTTGTCGAT
>JAGRKR010000271.1:10310-18594 GCA_020442225.1 Hyphomicrobiaceae bacterium
TCCTCGATGACGAGCGGTCGGCTCTGCGCATATGGCCTCGGCTTGCCTTGCTCGTAGAGAACGGCGGCCTTGATTTTCACGGTATCCTCCCTCGCCTGCGCCGCAGCTTGCCGGCGCATCCCCTCGCTTTGTCCAGACAATAGCAAAGGTTGCGCCCGACGCCAGCCTCCCGTCACAGCGGGCACGCAACAGTTTTGACCGCGCCGGGCGACACCCCTACCATCGGCCGGGCACCGGGCAGGCAAGGCGGGGAGAGCAATCATGTCGGGCGAGGACGAGACCTACGAACTCTATGCCATCCGCTACGCCATGCACGAGGGCCGCACCAGCAACGAGTGCTTCATCTTCCACGATCCTCACGACACGCCGATGCCACTCGCCTACTATGTCTGGCTGGCACGCAGCCCGCGCCGGTCGGTGCTCATCGACCTCGGCTACCACGGCAAGCTGGCGGCCGAGAAAAAGCACACGTACTTCTTCAATCCGGGCGAAGGCTTGCGGGCGCTCGGCGTTGCGCCGGCCGACGTCAAGGACGTCGTGGTCACGCACATGCACTGGGATCACGTCGGCAATTTCGACCTGTTCCCCGAGGCGCGCATTCATGTCCAGGCGAGCGAGCTCGGCTACTGCTGCTCGAAGTTCATGCAGTACGCACCGTGCCGCCGGTCCTTCCGTCTCGAGGACGTGACCTCACTGATCTCCCGGCTCTACGGCGAGAAGGTCGCCGTGCACGAGGGCGACGTGCCGCTCTTCCCCGGTCTCTCGCTCCACCTCATCGGCGGGCATTCCATGGGGTTGCAGGTCGTCCGGGTCAGGACCCGCGTCGGCTGGATGGTCGTGGCCTCGGACGCGCTGCACTTCTACCGCAACTTCGAGGACCAGAACCCCTTCCCGACCATCGTCAGCCTGCCGCACACGGTCGACGGCTGGCATCGTGCCCTGCAACTGGCGGAGGGCGACATGACGCGGCTCATCCCCGGACACGATCCTCTCGTGTTCGCCCGTTACGAGCCGGTGAGCGGCGCCGCGCACGGCATGGCCGTGAGGCTCGACGTCAAGGTCTAGCTGGGCTGCGACGGGCGCTCTCGCGCCGGGTCCGGCGGCGCCTCCGGCCGCTCGGCGTCTCGCGCAGGCCTCAGCGCGGCGAACGGCAGCGCCAGGCTCCACCAGAGCCGCGTCGGTCCCTCGTGCTGGTACGGCGGCAGGCCGATGGTCATGCCCTCGTGGCCCGCTTCCGGCTGCGCGGTGTAGGTCCCGAACAGCCGGTCCCAGATGGAGAGGTTGAAACCGTAGTTGCTGTCGTGCTCGCGATGCAGGATCGAATGGTGCACGCGGTGCATGTCGGGCGTCACGACAAAAACCCTGAGCCCTCGGTCGAGCCATCCCGGCAAGGCCACGTTGGAATGATTGAACATGGCGCAACCGTTCAGGATGACCTCGAACAGCAGGATGGCCAGCGGCGGCACGCCGAGCGCCAGCACGACGACGATCTTGTAGAGCATGGACAGACCGATCTCGATCGGATGGAAACGGATCGAGGTCGTCACGTCGATGTCGCGGTCGGCATGGTGCACGCGATGCAGACGCCAGAGCGAGGGGATCTTGTGGGAGGCGAGATGCTGCGCCCAGATCGCCAGATCGAGCACCACGAGCGATACCGGCAGCGCGAGCCAGAAGGGGACGCCGAGCCAGTTGAAAAGACCGAGACCCTGGCGCTCCGCATAAAGTGCTGCGGCAATGGCGACCAGCGGCACCGCCAGCATCCCCATGAGCCGCACCAGCAGGCTGTCGAGCGCGATGATGGACAGGTTGGTGGTCCAGCGTCGGGCCTTGGACACCGACAGCGTCCGGCGTGGCAGCCACAGCTCCAGCAATGCCATGACCGCGAAGATGGCGGCGAAGGCGAGGAACCGCAGCGCGGTTTCTGAAAGAGGCAGGTCGGTCATGGTTGGCCTCGCCGGAAGAGAATCGTGACACCTTCTTATGACGGCACGCGCCACTCACCACTGCTCACATGGTGGTGAGTGCGTCGAAGTGCCCGGTCATCACTCCCGCACACCCTGCGATGCCAGTTGCAGCCCGACGACGCCGGCGATCACCAGACCGATACAGGCGATCTTCAGGAGTGTCACCGGCTCCTTGAAGTAGGTCATGCCGATGATGGCGGTCGCCACTGTGCCGACGCCCGACCAGATCGCGTAGGTGATGGAGAGCTCAATGTACTTGAGCACGATCGTGACGCCGGCCAGGGAGCCCGCATAGCACACGAAGACGCCGATGGACGGCCACAGTACCGTCAGCCCCTGCGACAGCTTCATCATGGTGGTGCCGAGCACCTCGAAAGCGATAGAAATTGCCAGAATGACCCACGCCATGTCTTTCTCCCGCGGCTGATAGTGTCTCTGTCGCCTGATGCCAGACAAAGCGCCCGCCGGAAAGGAAGAAGCGTGCCGGACATCCTGCGGATCGATCCTCCGACGGCCGACGTCCGCCTGCTGCTGGCGCACGGCGCCGGGGCCGGCATGACCAGTCCGTTCCTCGAGGCAATCGCCAACCTGCTCGCCGCACGCGCGATCGCGACGGCCCGCTTCGAGTTCGCCTACATGGCGGAGCGGCGTGCGACCGGCAAGCGACGGCCGCCGCCGCGCGCCGAGCGGCTCGTGGACGAGTATGTCGCAGCGCTCGATGCCGCATACCCCGGCGAGCGCCCGCTCATAGGCGGCAAGTCGATGGGTGGGCGCGTGGCGAGCCTCGTTGCGGACCAGCTCTACCGCGAGGGCCGCATCGCCGGGCTGGTCTGCCTGGGCTACCCGTTCCATCCACCGAAGGCGCCCGAGAAGCTGCGCACGGCTCACCTTGCCGGACTCGCCTGTCCGACGCTCGTGATCCAGGGCGAGCGCGATCCGTTCGGAACGCGGACCGAAGTTGCGGGCTACCCGCTCTCGCCGGCCATCCGCCTGCATTGGTTGCAGGACGCCGACCACGATCTCGTACGCCGGGGAGCCCGTGCCGACTGCTGGCGGGACGCAGCCGACGCCATCGCCGCCTTCGCTCGCACGCTCGACTGAGCGACCTACTCAGCCGGTGCGGGTTGCACATGCGTGCGCGGCGCGAAGCGCGGCAGCGTCACGACGGCGGCGAGGATCAGCGCGGCGCCGATCGCCATGACGTGGAACAGCCGGTCGAAGCCCCAGTTGGCATGAATCCAGGAAAGAATCGGCACGGCCAGACCGATCGCCGTGAAGGCCACGACGAAGCGAGCCGCGAGTGCGCGGGCGCGGAACTCGCTCTTGGAGAGGCGGCCGATCAGGAAATCGTTGAGCGGAATCTGGCCGAACACAGCCAGCATGAAGGCCAGCGCCACGATGAGCGCCGGCACGCCGATGAGCCCGGGCATCAGCAGAAAGAACACGATCTGCAGGACCGCGAGGCCCGCGAACACCGTGCGAACCGCATGACGATCGACGAGATAGCCGACCACGAGCTGGGCCATGGAGGCCAGCGCGAACACCAGGAAGGCATAGGTGCCGACCGTCGTCGCGGACGTGCCGAGACTGCCGAGCCGTTCCTCGAAGATCTTGGGCAGGGCGAACGTGGTCGACTGAAATATGAGGCTGCCGACCATCGTCGTGAAGAAGATCACGGCAGACACGTAAAAGAGCGAGCGATTGCCCAGGTTCTCGACGGCCGCCCCGCCGCCGCCGGGCGCCGCCTTGCGCGCCGTGCGCTCGTGCGCCGGCTCGGAGCGCAGAAAGGCGACGTAGGCGAGACCGAGGGCGACGGAAACGAGCCCCGGCAGGGCGAACGCCGAACGCCAGCCCACATGATCGATGAGAAAACCGGTGACGAGTGCGGCGCTGCCGACCCCGAGATTGCCCCACACGCCGTTGACGGCGAGCCGCATGCCGTTCTGCGCGCCGTCGCGGATGACCATGGCGATGCCGACGGGGTGATAAATGGCGCCGAACGCGCCCACCAGGAACAGCCAGAAGGCGATCTCGAGTGGCGTCGACGCGAGGGCCGTGCCGACCGAAGCGGCACCGATGCCGAGGAAGAACACGGCCATCATGCCCTCCCGGCTCCACTTGTCGGCGAGCCAGCCAGCCGGCAGCGAGAACAGCCCGAAGGCGATGAAGCCGGGCGTCGCGTAGGGAATGAGCTCGGCATAGCTCATGTTCCAGTCGTGACGCAGCTTGAGCGCCGCCACGGTCGCGAAAATGAGCATGAATAGATGGTCGAGAAAATGCCCGACGTTGAGAAACAGGAAATGGATGCGATCGCGGCTCACGGCGGGGCCCCTCGGCTGAAGGCGCGCTCTCGTCGGCCGCATGCTCGCAAGTCCGCCTTGCGTCAGGTCATGACGCGTCGTCGGCAGGACTTCGGGTCGAATGGTGGCACGGCAGGCCGCAGACAGGCGTCAATGCAGGCACTGTAGACACTGCCTGCACCCTCTGTCGCGCGAAATCTCCCAGCGCGCACAGAGAACGAGGACATGCCCGGGCATGCCCTCGTCACCGCACAGTTCCGGCTCGGGGGAAGCGTCGGCTTACATGGTCTCGGCCCAGCGGATGCCCTTTTCGACGGCTTCGGAAAAGGCCAACCGGTCGCGGTAGGCCGTCTCGAAGCCGCGCACAGCCGCCTCGGCGCGCTGGCGCGGCGTGCCGTGATGATTGCGGTGGTGGGTCTGGTAGTCGCCGACGTTGCGGGACCAGTCGACGAAGACCTGCGCCGGGAAATCGGGCCTGGCGCGCTTGCGCAGGCCGGCAAAATACCCCGAAAGGAAATCGGCGTGCAGCTCGACCCGCTTCACCGTGCTCTGGCCGTCGCGCAGCCGCAGGTGAATGTCATTCTTGAACTGCATGATATGGGCGAACTCATGGGCGCAAATGGCCGCCACGGCCGCGTCGGGATGCTGTGGCCAACGCATGGCGCGCTTGAGGTAGGTGAGACCGAACAGGACCGTGCCATCGGACCGCGCCGCGAGTTGGCGAGTGGTCGCGAGGGCATTCGGCGCGCGACTGTCGTCGAAATAGCGGAACCCTGGCAGCACGCCGAAAATGTCCGTCAGCTTGGAGAGCGTCATGGCGAGGGCGAAATCGAAGTCCCGGTCACCGGACGAGGGCAGCATCCGCGGATTGGAGCCGCTGAGATAGACCGGCGCCTCCCTGTCCGAGCCGAGCAAGGCATCGACAGCGCTTTCGGGGATCATGCAGCCATCCGCAGGTGCGGTGTTCTCTCCGGCTGCATGGGCGCAGGCACAGCCGAGCCCGGTTCCGAAAACGATCGTCAAAAGTCCGCCGACAGCCACTTCACGACGCGTGATCATGTCCACCACTCCTTCCTCGGGAACGTCGCCGCACAGCGGCTCATCAATGGCTCAGCTCGCATCGCTGGTGCAAAGCGAGGGGTAGCGCTGACAGGCGCGGCTGCGATCGTTGTCGCTGCGGGGCGTGGTTGACGGCTCGTGGCGCTCGGGGGCCGCGCGGGGCCGTGGCGACTCCGGCGCGGGTGTGCCGCGTGGCGCCATGCGCTCGGTATCGCGGCTTGCAAACGTCTTCCATTTGAAGCCGCGCACGTAACCGACCGACGGATCGAATTTCACTGACCATTCGATGCGTCCCGCAGCGTGCAGGCTCGTCACTTCGCAGCGCACGAAGCCCGCCTCCGCGAACTGGCGTGTCTCGCGGACCTGCTGGCGTGGCCCCATGCGGGCGACCTTGTCGACGACGATGCCGCCGTTCTTCTCCGTCATGACGTCGATGAGCTTGAGGCTGAGGATGCGATCGGCATGCCGGCCGGTCTGGAGCACCTCGATGGTCGCGGCGACGATGGAATCGCACCTGATCGTGCGCTGTCGTGCATCGGCGCTCTGCGCAGCGGCCGGCGAGGCCGCAAGGGCGGCCATGGCCAGGCCGGTCGCCATAGACAGAACCTGGCGGGACAACGCGTTGCTCATTTCATGCCTCCCATCCATCCGCATGCCCGGCCGCTGAAAAGTGCGCTTGATTGCCTCCGCGCGCACCCCGGCACGAGCCCCACGACGCTTCATCTGGGAACGTCTTGAACGACATTCAAGGCGTGCGGAAGCTTCTGATCGGAGTGAGGCGCCGCTGCAACAGGCCGACGCCGGCATCGCAGAACCGGCGCCATCGGCTACCGCTTCGCACAGCGTCGCTCAGCACAGGTTGGGGAACCGTCCGCAAGCGCGTGGAGGCGCACCTTCCTCCGCCCGCCGAGGTGCCGGCGCCATAGGCCGAGGCGGCGTGTTCGGGATCGCCTCGGGAGGCTGCACGGCGGCTGGCTTTGGCCTCGGCTGCGCCTGCGGTTGTGGTTGCCGGTCGCGGCGTGGCCCAGGAGCGGGTCGCGCGGCCGGCGGCGCGGGCGGGCGCAGGGCGACGCGACGCTCGATGTCGAAGCGAACCGACGTCACCCGATCCCTGCCCTTGTCAAACCACACGTGCCAGTCGACATCGGCAGCCGCGTGCCGGGTCGTGCCATGGCAATGCAGCGCCTGCCCATTCTGGTCCCTGCTGTGCTCGCTGTAGTCGACGATCGGACCCAGGCCCTGCAAGGGGCCCACGAAGCCCGTGGTAAGGGCCAGGATAATGATCTTGTCGAGCGAGCCCCGATCGAAGGTGCGCTCGAGATCATTGCCCGTCGCGAGAGCCGCCGATGTTCGCGCGATGATCGAGCGGCACGTCACCTCGCTCGCTGGCTCCGCCCGCGCCACACCGGCGTCGGAGAGCACCAGGAGCAGCAGCGCCACGGCGGCAAGTCCGGCCCGGCCGGCTCTGCAACACCGCCCCGCGATGTTCACGTTTGCGACCGACGAGCCCCGAGCCATACCCCAACCTCCTGCAGGACCGCATGGTGGCGCCGGGCTCATCCCGACTCACGGCTCCGGCAGGCCGGCCGGAGCCGCCGCGGGCACCGACAAGGGCCGCTTCGGCAGCCTACAGATAGCATCCAATGAACAGGTTTCAATGGCGCGGATATCTGATTATTCTGCCCTCGTGCCGCGTGTTGCAAGGCGGCATCGCCGGCGCACGGGCCTCCGCCCGGTGGCTCACAGGGTCTGGTGGCGTGCCCGGGCGGTCCGCTCGATGGCGGTGGTCACGAGCCGGTCGAGCTTCAAACGGTCGGCGAGGATCTCGAGGAACCGCACCTCCTCTGGCTGCACCTTGAGATCGGCTGCGGCCACCTCGACGGCGGCGGCATAGGCCGTCTCGTGCAGCTTGCGCGGCAGGCTCGACTCGATGAGGTCGAGGACCTTCTCGAGCCCCTTCTTCTCGCGCAGAACCGACCCGCACGCCTGCGCCACTGTCGGCAGCTTGTCGCCGTCGAAATCGTCGAACACGGGAAACTGGCTGACAATGCTGCCGATGCGCGACAGCTCGGTGTCGGACATGTCACGGTCGACCGCGGCGGTCGTGACCATCACGTAGATGAGCGCCGTCTGAGGCGATAGGGCAGCGGCCATTGCACCGTTTCTCCGGGTTGGGCTTTTGCAGGCAGACATGACAACTGCCCCATTTTGGGGCCGCAAGGCAAGGTGCAAGGACGCCTGCCCGCGAAAAACCAAGCCCGAGGCCTTCGATTGACGGCCCGGAGTGGCCTCACTACTGTCCGCCACACCCGGCGGAACAGGCGAGGCGAAGGACCGCGACTGGCGAAACTGCGCTGGAGTGATGCCGGCACGTCTGGTTAATGGGATGACCGGCGCGCATCGCATGCGAGACATGCGGTGACTTGGCTCCGGCGCCCCGCTGGCGCCTCGTGACGCGAACCACCCCTGGCCGAAACGCTACTGCAGAGCCCGACCCGTGACCAAATCCCCTTCCGAGACTGCCCCGAAGTCGCGCCGTGGCCGAAGCGCCAAGGCCGCCACCCCTGCCGCTGCGACGGATGCGCCGGCAGAGAGCGCCGCGACCCGCAAGCGCGGGGGCAGGAAAGCTGCTGCAAAATCCCCCGCCACGGGCACCGCCAAGGCCGGATCGACCCCGCGCGCCGCTGCGGGAGCGGACAAGAGCGAGACCAGGAGCCGGGCCAAGCCGAAGCGCACCGACAAGGCCCCGGCGGCGCGCGCCCGCAAACCAGCCAAGCCGACGGCCAAGGTCACCGCCGCAGCGCAGGAGGCGCGCGCCTGGCCGTTCGAGGAGGCCCGCAAGATCATTGCCCGCCTCGAGCGCATGCCAGGAGGCGATGCACGCACGGTCATCTTCGAGACCGGCTACGGCCCCTCGGGGCTGCCGCACATCGGCACCTTCGGCGAGGTGGCGCGCAC
>JAGRKR010000272.1 GCA_020442225.1 Hyphomicrobiaceae bacterium
AAGCACAGCTCGATGCCGGCGCGCGTGCCTACGTCAACCATCCCCGCGGCATCAAGGTGGTCGGCGGCAAGGTCGTCGCATCCAGCATCTACAAGTGGTTCATCAAGGATTTCGGCGGCACGGAAGCCGGCGTCCTGGCCCATGTCCGCAAGTACGCTGCGCCCCAACTGGCCGACCGCTTGAAGGGCAAGTCGAGCGTTAGCGAGTACGCCTATGACTGGAGCCTCAACGATGCGAAGCTCTGAAAGCGGCAACGCGCCGTCGCTGGGGCAGAGAGCGGCCTTGGCAGCGACGCGGGAGCAGGGAAAATGGGGAGGGCTGTTCGCCATGTTCAAACGTTACCTGCCGCTCTTGCTGATCGTCGCGGCGATGGCACTGGTGTTCGCGATGGGGTGGCACAAGCACCTCACGCTCGAGAACCTCTATGACAATCGCGAGGCCCTCAAGGGGTTCATCGCCCGCAACATCGTGCTCTCGGTTCTGGTCTACATGGCCGTCTACATCGTCGCCGTGGCGCTTTCGCTGCCGGGCGGCCTGCTTCTCACGGTGACGGGCGGCTTTCTGTTCGGCTGGATGATTGGCGCCCCCGCCACCATCGTCGCGGCGACGATCGGCGCGACGCTGATCTTTCTGATCGCCAAAACGTCGCTTGGAGAGGCGCTGGCCGAGCGCGCGGGGCCGTGGGTCGGAAAGCTCCGGGCCGGGTTCCAGGAGAATGCGTTGAGCTATCTGCTGTTCCTGCGCCTCGTTCCCGCCTTTCCGTTCTTCGTGGTCAACCTGGCGCCGGCTCTGCTCGGCGTCCGGCTCAGGACCTATGTGGTGGGCACCTTGATCGGCATCATTCCGGGCACCACGGCGTTCAGCTTCGCCGGCTCCGGCCTCGACAGCGTCTTTGCTGCGCAGGGCAAAACCTACGAAGCGTGCAAGGCCAAGCTGGCGGCGGGCGAGCGGGTCGTGTGCAAACTCGATGTCAGCCTTGGCGCCCTGGTGACGCGCGAGCTGATCATCGCCTTTGCGCTGCTCGGGGTCGTCGCTCTCATACCTGTGCTCTACAAGAGGTTCGGCCGGGGCGGACCGGCCAGCCCCTGAGGAGTGCGAAGGCAAGAATGCGTGGCGCGGGCGGCAAGGCGCGCTGTCGCGAGTGACGGAACAACTGCAGAGTCATAAGAGGGCGATATGTCAGAGCAACTCACTCCAGATCTATGCGTGATCGGCGCCGGCTCCGGCGGGTTATCCGTGGCGGCGGCGGCGGCCCAGCTCGGGGTGAGCGTGGTGCTGATCGAGAAGCACAAGATGGGCGGCGACTGCCTGAACTACGGCTGCGTCCCGTCGAAGGCGCTGATCGCGGCGGGCCGGCGGGCGCAGCAGATGCGCACGGCCAAGCCCTTCGGCATCATCCCGACGAGCCCCAGCATCAACCACAAGGCCGTGCACGACCACGTCAAGGAAGTGATCGCGGCCATCGCGGTCAACGACTCCGTCGAGCGCTTCACCGGTCTCGGTGTCAAGGTCGTGCTGGCGCCAGCACGCTTCGTCGACAAGACCACGGTGGCGGCTGGCGACTACATGATCCGCGCGCGGCGCTTCGTCATCGCCACGGGCTCATCGCCGGCCGTGCCGCCGATCCCGGGCCTCGACAGCGTTCCCTATTTCACCAACGAGACGGTTTTCGACAACGAGGAGAAACTCGACCGCCTCATCGTGATCGGCGGCGGCCCTATCGGCATGGAGCTGGCGCAGGCGCACGCTCGGCTCGGCAGCCGCGTCACGGTGCTCGAGGCCATGAAGGCGCTGGGCAAGGACGATCCCGAGCTGACGGAGGTCGTGCTGAAGCACCTGCGCGAGGAAGGGCTCGAAATCCGCGAGGCGACGAAGGTCCAACGCATCGAGCCCGGCGAGCAGGGCGTGCGTGTGACCGTCTCGGTCGATGGCCGGGAGGAACTTGTCGAGGGCTCGCATCTGCTGGTGGCGACGGGTCGCCGCCCGAACCTCGCCGACCTCAATCTCGACGCTGCCGGCATCAAACATGAGCGCGGCGGCATCATCGTCGACAAGGGGCTCTGCACCTCCAACAGCAAGGTGTTCGCCATCGGCGACGTTACGGGTGGGCTTCAATTCACGCACGTGGCGAACTATCATGCCGGCATCGTTCTGCGGCGCGCGCTGTTCCGGCTGCCGGCGAAGGTGAACAACGACATCGTGCCGTGGGTCACCTATACAGAGCCGGAGCTGGCGCATGTGGGGTTGACGGAAGACGAGGCGAAGAAGCGTCACGGCCGCATCAAGGTTCTGCGCTGGCCGTATCACGAGAACGACAGGGCGCAGGCCGAGCGCGTCACCGAGGGGTTTGTCAAGGTCGTGCTGAGCCCGAAGGGCAAGATCCTCGGGGCCAGCATCGTCGGGGAGCATGCGGGCGAACTCATCCAGATGTGGTGTCTGGCCGTATCTCAGGGATTGAACATCAAGGCCATGACGAGTTGGATCTCGCCATATCCAACGTTGACGGAGATCAACAAGCGGGCCGCGGTCTCCCATCTTGCCGCAATGGCGCAGAACCCGTGGGCCCGCTGGATCGTCGACAGGCTGGCGAAGCTCGGCTGAGCAGCGGCCGGAGGAGTAGGATTTGGAGCGCCTACCACGCCAGACGCATGTGCCGGCGGCGCCCGTCGAGGAGCCCGACCGCCGGACGGCGCTGGCAAGCGGCAAGGTCCGCCCAGGCGTCGGCCTGCCGGCCAAGCTGCTGATTCTGACGATCATTTTCGTGATGGTGGCGGAAGTGATGGTGTTCGTGCCGTCGATCGCCAATTTCCGCCTCAACTGGCTGAACGATCGTCTGATGGCTGCCGAGCTCGCCTCGATGGCAGCGGCCGCCGCGCCGGAGCGTGAGTTGCCGCCGACGCTGCGCGAGGCGCTTCTGCGCTCGGCGCAGGTCAAGGCCATCGCCATCAAGCGCATGGAGCAGCGCAGCCTGATCCTGTCCAGCCAGCTCAAGGCTCCGATCGAGCTGACATTCGATTTGCGCGAGCAGTCCATGCCGAGGCTCGTCTGGGACGCCATCGGCGTATTCCTGCAGCCCGAGGACCGGCTGATGCGGGTGATCGGAGACCTGGAAGGGCGCTCCAGCCCCGGGCGCGACAGCTATGTCGAGGTCGTGCTGCCGGTCGGCCCCATGAAAGCGGCGATGACCCGCTATTCGCTGACGATCCTGCTCCTGTCCGTGGTCATTTCGATTTTCACCGCCGGCCTTGTCTATCTGGCGCTGCATCGCCTGCTGGTGCGGCCGATGATGGCGATCACGCGGAATATGCTGCGGTTCAGCGAGAACCCCGAGGACGCCAGCCGCATCATCACGCCGTCGCGGCGCGACGACGAAATCGGCACTGCCGAGCGGGAGCTCGAGCACATGCAGCGCCAACTCGTGCAACTTCTGCAACAGAAGAACCGCCTGGCAGCGCTCGGGCTGGCGGTGAGCAAGATCAATCACGATCTCAGGAACATGCTGTCGAGCGCCCAGCTCATCTCCGACCGGCTGGCCTCCCTGCCGGATCCGACCGTGCAGCGGTTCGCCCCCAAGCTGATCGGCTCGCTCGATCGCGCCATCAAGTTCTGCAATGACACGCTCAAGTTCGGCAAGGCGGCCGAAAGCGATCCCCGGCGTGAAGTGTTCGCGCTGGCTCTGCTCGTCACGGAGCTCGCGGACGGGCTCGGCCTGCCCGATCCCGCTCGCGTCGATTGGGTCGTCGAGGTCGAGCCGAGCCTGATGATCGATGCCGATCGCGACCAGCTCTACCGGGTCCTGTCCAACGTCTGCCGCAATGCCCTCGAGGCCATCGAGGCGCAGAGCGATGCAGCCATACTGCGCGTGACGGCCCAGCGGGAGCGACGTCGCGTCACGATCGATGTCCGCGACACCGGTCCCGGCATCCCGGCTCGGGTGCGGGAGGACCTCTTCCTCGCCTTCCGCGGATCTAATCGCAAGGGTGGCACGGGCCTCGGACTGGCCATCGCTGCCGAGATCGTCACCGCGCACGGCGGCACCATCCGTCTGGTCGAAAGCGCGCAAGGGACGCACTTCCGCATAGAGATTCCCGATCGCAGCGTGACGTCTTGAGAGCGCCGCCGCATGCAGTCCGCGTGCAGCCGGGGGGCGCCGCGGCAATTCCGGCCAGGCCGAAAGCGGTATAACCCATTGATATAGTGATGATTTGTTTGGAGTTCGGTGGCCGGCGGCTTTCCACATCCAATGACCTTGCCGAAAGCAACCATCGCCATTATACTGCCATCGCTCATGATCATCTCAACTTTGAGAGTGGGCCCTGGGGGTCCGCTCTTTTTGTTTTGGGAAATCTTAAGCAGCACTTCTTGCGGATGATGGGCATGTCGGTTCCAGTCGAGTCCGGGGATCTCGTTCGGTTCGTCAAAGAGACTGGACTTGCTGCCGAGATCGCATCGCTCGCCGAGCCCGTGCTCGCGGACCTCGGCTACCGCCTGGTCAGGGTGCTCGTTTCGGGTCGAGACGGGCAGACCGTGCAGATCATGGCGGAACGGCCAGATGGCACCATGGCGATCGAGGATTGCGCCATCGTTTCGCGCAACCTGTCGCCGCTGCTCGATGCCTACGACCCCGTGCCAGGCAGCTATTACCTGGAGGTGTCCTCGCCCGGCATCGATCGGCCGCTGGTTCGTCCGAAGGATTTCGAGGACTGGGCCGGTTACGAGGCGAAGATCGAGCTCAAGGAGCCGATCGAGGGGCGCAAGCGCTTTCGCGGCCGTCTCGAAGGGTTTGCGGACGGCGAGGTGCGGATCGAGATCGAAATGGCCGGCAGCGCCGAGCCGGTGCTGATCGGATTGCCGATGGCACGGATCGGCGAGGCCAAGCTGGTAATGACGGACGAACTCATCAAGGCGGCGCTCAAGGGGCGCGCCGAGAGCGACGAAACGGACGGTGCGGGACCCACCGCGGAAACGCCGGCCGGACAAGGTGATTTGGAGGAACACGGATCTCATGGCTCAAGCAGGCGTCAGCGCAAATAGACTGGAGCTGCTGCAGATCGCCGACGCGGTCGCACGTGAGAAATCCATCGATCGCAGGATCGTCATCGCCGCGATGGAGGACGCCTACCAGAAGGCGGCCAAGTCGCGCTATGGTGCCGAGAACGACATTCGTGCGGAGATCGATCCGAAGACCGGCGAGCTGAAGCTGCAGCGACTCTTGCAGGTCGTCGAGGTCGTCGAGAACGACGCCACACAGATCTCGCTGGCCGACGCCAAACGGCGCAATCCGGCCGCCAACGTCGACGATTTCATTACGGAGATGCTGCCGCCGCTGGAGTTCGGCCGCGTCGCTGCGCAGAACGCCAAGCAGGTGATCGTGCAGAAGGTGCGCGAGGCCGAGCGCGAGCGCCAGTACAGCGAGTACAAGGACCGGATCGGCGAAATCGCCAACGGCACCGTCAAGCGCGTCGAGTACGGCAACGTGATCGTCGATTTCGGTCGCGCCGAGGCGATCGTGCGCCGGGACGAGATGATCCCGCGCGAGGCCTTCCGCTACGGCGACCGCATTCGCGCCTATATCTACGATGTCCGGCGCGAGCCGCGCGGGCCGCAGATCTTCCTGTCGCGCGCCCGTCCCGAATTCATGGCGAAGCTGTTCGGCCAGGAAGTGCCCGAGATCTACGACGGGATCGTGCAGATCAAGTCGGTGGCGCGTGACCCTGGCAGCCGCGCCAAGATCGCCGTCGCCTCCAAGGACAGCTCGATCGATCCGGTCGGCGCCTGCGTCGGCATGCG
>JAGRKR010000273.1 GCA_020442225.1 Hyphomicrobiaceae bacterium
AAGACGCTCGGCATCATCGGCTGCGGCAATATCGGCTCGATCGTCGCCGACCGTGCGCAAGGCTTGAAGATGAAGGTGATCGCCTTCGATCCCTTCCTGTCCGCCGAGCGCGCCGTGGAGCTCGGCGTCGAGAAGGTTGCGCTCGACGATCTCTTCCGGCGCTCCGATTTCATCACCCTGCACACGCCGATGACCGACAAGACGCGGAACATCATCGATGCCCGCGCGCTGTCGCTGATGAAGAAGGGCGTGCGCATCGTGAACTGTGCGCGCGGCGGGCTGGTGGTGGAAGCCGCGCTCAAGGACGCGCTCGACTCCGGTCAGGTCGCAGGCGCGGCGCTCGACGTCTTCGAGGTCGAGCCGGCCAAGGAGAACGCCCTGTTCGGCAGTGACAAGGTCGTCTGCACGCCGCATCTCGGCGCGGCGACCACGGAGGCTCAGGAGAACGTCGCGCTGCAGGTTGCCGAGCAGATGTCCGACTACCTGCTCAAGGGCGCCATCTCCAATGCCGTCAACTTCCCCAACATCACGGCCGAGGAAGCGCCGCGGCTGCGTCCCTACGTCCAGCTCGCCGAGCATCTCGGCTCGTTCGCCGGCCAGCTCACCGAGACCGGCATCAAGGGCATCCGCGTCGAGTATGCCGGCCAAGTGGCCGAGCTCAACGTCAAGCCTCTGACCGCCGCGGCGGTGACCGGCGTGCTGCGCCCTCTGCTGAGCGACGTTAACATGGTCTCGGCCGGCATCCTGGCGAAGGAGCGCGGCATCACCGTCGAGGAGGTGAGCCGCAGCCAGGAAGGCGCTTTCGAGAGCTACGTGCGACTGACCGTCACGACGGAGAAATACCGCCGCTCCGTCGCCGGTACAGTGTTCTCCGATGGTCGCCCGCGCATCATCCAGGTGCGCAACATCGAAATGGAATTCGAGCTGTCCCCGCACATGCTGTTTATCCGCAATGCCGACAAGCCCGGCTTCATCGGGCGGCTCGGCTCGATCCTCGGCGAGGCCGGCATCAACATCGCCACGTTCAATCTCGGCCGCGAAAAGCCGGGTGGCGATGCCATCTGCCTCGTGACGCTCGACGAGGCGATCTGCGATGAGGTCCTCGTCAAGGTGCGTGCCATCCCGGGGGTCGTGCGCGCCAACCGGTTGGCGTTCTGAGGGGGCGTCCGGGCGCACCGCCGGCCCTCTGACGGCCCCGGGGCGTCCGGTCTGCAGGCCCTTCGCAGGCCTCTGCCGCGGTCTTGCCACAGTTATGGCGGCTTTCACTCTGAACCTCAGGCGCTAATCCATACGCCGTGTTTTTCCTAGAGAGTGTGTGTTTCAGGAGGTCCTCAATGCGCTTGCCGCTCGCCGTCGCAGCACTGGTCCTGTTCAGCTCGGCCGCGTCCGCCGCTGAGATACGGACGCATTCCAGTCTCGACGCCGTGACGGTGTTTCCGCGAGGCGCCGAGGTGACGCGCCTCGCCAAGATCAAGCTCGAGAAGGGTGAGCACACGCTGATCCTGCCGGATTTGCCGGCCCAGACCATCCCGAGCTCCATTCGCGTGGAGGGCAAAGCGACCGGACGCATGGATATCGGCTCCGTCGATGCCCGCCGGCTCTATCTGCCATGGGACGATCAGAACCTGATCGCGCGCGAGCGTCGCGCCATCGAGCAGCAGATCGAGCGCCTGCAGGACGAGCGTAGCGCCCTCGAAAGCGTTGTGCAGACGGCCGAGGCGCAGCACGAACTGATCAAGAATCTGGCGGGCCTGCCGAAGCAGCCGGCGCCGTCAGGTGGCCAGGGGCTGGCGCAGACGGACTGGAACAAGCTGTTCGGCCTGATCGGCGAGCGCATGATCGAGGTGAAGAAGACCATCCTCGATACCAGGATCAAGACCCGTGAGATCGATCGCAAGATCACCGATCTGCGTAAGCGGCTGGTGGCGCTGGCACCGAAGCAGCAGCAGCGGACGGAAGTGCGCGTGTTCGTCGCCGCAGCAGCCCCGCTCGAGGCGCAACTCGTGATCCGCTATCAGGTTCCCGCCGCCTCCTGGTTGGCCGCCTACGACGCCCGCCTGACCGCGGGTGCCAAGAACGTGCCGCCGAGCGTGCAACTGGTGCGTCGCGCCGGCATCTCGCAGCGTACGGGCGAGATCTGGCAGAACGTGAAGCTGACACTGTCGACGACGCGCCCCTCTGCCGGTACGAGTGCACCGGTGTTGTCGCCCCAGATCGTCGATTTCGAGCCCGAGCGGCCCCCGCCGGCTCCGGTCGCGAGTGCGCCCAGCCCGCGGCGCGAGATGCGCGATGCCAGCGGCGAGCGCCGTCGCCTCAAGGCGCAGAGCGGGCAGGCGCTCAAGCCAGCCATGGCGCCTCGTGAAGAGGACATCGGCCAGCGCCAGGCCGGCATCGTGCAGGCGCCTTTCCAGGCGCTGTTCGCCATTCCCGGTCGCGTCACGGTTGCCGAGACCGGCGAGGTCAAGCAGGTGACCATCGACCAGCACAAGATGGAGCCGACGCTCGTCGTCAGGACGACGCCGAGGGTGCGGGCGGCGGCCTACCTCTATGCGCGACTGACGATGCCGAAGGGGCTGTCGTTGCTGCCCGGCCGCGTTGCGCTGTTCCGCGACGGCACGTTCGTCGGCGGCGGCCAGTTGCCGCTGCTCGGACCGGGTGAGAAGCACGAGCTTGGCTTCGGGGTGGACGATTCCGTCCGCGTCAGGCATGCCGTGCTCGAGCAGAAGCGGAGCGAGACCGGGCTGATCTCGGCGTCGAAGGTCGATCAGAGCGATTTCCGCACCACCATCAAGAACCTGCACGAGCGCCCGATCACCGTCCTTGTCATCGATCAGATGCCGATCGCGGCGCATCAGGACATCAAGGTGGACCTGACCGCCAAGACGGCGCCGACCAAGCGCGACTTCGAGGACAAGCGGGGCGTGTTGGCCTGGGAGTTCAAGGTCGAGCCGGACGAGGAGAAGCAGGTGCTGTTCGGCTACCGCGTGTCCTGGCCGGCGGCCAAGCGCGTGGAGTATCGCCGGCGCTAGAGGATGATCGACGCGATGGCAGCGTGCAGAGCGCCGCCATCGCGTCGGCCCGCGTCCCGGGCGTTCTCGTGAGCGGGGCGCGGTGGTGCGGCGCCCAGTTGACATGGGGCCGCCGGCCTGCCGGTCGATCCCTTCACACCACGGAGCGGAAGTCCATGATCACCGAGATCATCACCTTTGCCATCCCCGATGGGATGACGCGTGACGACGTCATCGCCAACTACCGGCGGAGTGCGCCGACGTGGCGGGCCAATCCCGAGCTCATCCGCAAGAACTACCTGTTCGATGCCGAGACGCGGCGCGCCGGCGGGGTCTATCTGTGGCGCAGCATGGAGGCAGCCAAG
>JAGRKR010000274.1 GCA_020442225.1 Hyphomicrobiaceae bacterium
AGCTTCGACCGCATGCACGGGCGCACCGGCTCGTTCATCATGGTGCACGGCGGCTGCGGGTCCGTTGGCTGCTTCGCCATGACCGATCCGGTCGTCGACGAGATCTGGCGCTTCGTCACCGAAGCCCTGGCGAAAGGCCAGAAGCGCTTCCAGGTGCAGGTCTTTCCGTTCCGCATGACCGACGATGCCTTGAGCCGGCACACGGCCAGCCCCTGGATCGCCTTCTGGCGCGATCTCAAGGTGGGTCACGACCTCTTCGAGCGCAGCGGACTGCCGCCTCGCGTCGTTGCCTGCAACGACCGCTATCTCTTTGTCGCAGGAACGAGCGAAAGCATCGACGGAGCCGCGCCCGTGCTGCACTGCCGCTCACTTCCGCCGAGGCTGCGACGCGAGTTCCGTGTCGATGCCGGCGGCTAATAGCGTGCACGACCGCGAACCGGTGCTATCATTCCGGCCCGCCCCACGCCTCCTGGCGATGATCACACGAGTGCCCGAGCCTTCCGCCCATGCCGAGCGAAATCACGCGAATTGACGAGATCGTCGACCTGATGCGCCGTCGGGTCGGCGACCGCCCGATCATCGGCGACGGTGCCTGCGTGCTGACCGGTCGCGAGCTCGCCGACAGTGTCGACGAATTGGCCGAGACGCTGCGGCGGAGGGGTGTGCGCCCCGGCGACCGCGTCATCGTGGCACTCGAGAACACGGTCGGCGGCGGCATCTGTCTGCTCGCCGCGGCGCGCGTCGGCGCCTGGGTCTGCCCGCTGAACGCCCGATTGACGGATCGCGAGATCGAGGCGATCCAGGCCCATGCCGGCGCACGCCTGTCGCTCTACGCCAGCGGGCAATCGGCCGCCGCGGAGGCGCACGCCAGGACGGCCGGCGCCAGCCCTCACGAACTGACGCACGGCGGCCTCGTGCACATCGGCGCGGTCGCCGAGGCGACGCCCGAGCCGGTCGAAGCCGACAGCAGGGCGGCCGTCGCCGCCGTGCTCTACACATCCGGGACGACCGGCAAGCCCAAGGGCGTCATGCTCACGCATGCGAACCTGCTGTTCGTGGCGCGCACCTCCGGCCGGCAACGGAAGCTGACACCCGCCGACCACGTCTATCTCGTGCTCCCGATCAGCCACGTGTTCGGCCTCGCCTCGATGTTCTTCGGCACGCTCTACCATCAGGCGCGGCTCCTTCTCGCGCCTCGCTACGAGGCCGCGCGGGCAGCGAGCGCCCTCGCCGAGCAGGGCATCAGCATCTTCCAGGGGGTGCCGACAATGTTCCAGCGCCTGCTGGAGCACGCGGAGGTGACTGGACGGCCTGTTGCAGCGCCAAACCTTCGCTTCATCTCCTCGGGCGGCGCACCGCTCGATCTCGCGCTCAAGAGGCGGATCGAGGAGATGTGGGGGCTGCCGCTCCACAACGGCTACGGTCTGACGGAGACATCGCCGACGGTCACGACGACGTTTCTCGACCCGCGCGCCGAGGACGACACGGTCGGCCGCGTCGCCGCGGATGTCGAGGTTCGCATCGCCGATCCGGAGACGGGGGCGGCGTTGCCCGCCGGCATGGTCGGCGAAATCTGGGTTCGCGGCCCCAACATCATGAAGGGCTACTATCATGCTCCGGCGGAGACCGCGGCCGCGTTGACGCCCGACGGCTGGTTCCGCTCCGGTGATCTCGGTCGCCTGTCGGAGAACGGCAATCTCTACATTGCAGGTCGCATCAAAGAGCTGATCATCCGCTCCGGATTCAACGTCTATCCGCCGGAGGTGGAAGCCGTGCTCAACGATTTCCCGGGCATCGTCTTCTCCGCCGTCGTCGGCGTGGGCGTGCCGGGCAACGAGGAGGTCGTGGCCTTCCTGCAACCGATCCCGGGAGCGGAGATCCAGCTTCCCGCGCTCGAGGCGCACGTCGCCGAGCGGTTGGCCCCCTACAAGCGGCCGGCCAGATACCACATCCGCGACGCGCTGCCGATGACGACCTCGGGCAAGGTCAGGAAGACCGAGCTCAAGCGCGAGCTGGCGGAACGACCCCTCTGACCCTGACATAGAGCAGCGGGGGGAGTGCCAGCATCAGGCCGATCAAAGACATGCCGAGGTGCCCCAGTCCAAGGCCGATGTTGCCTGGCGCTGCGAAGAACAGACCGCCGACGAAGAGCAGACCGCGCATGGCCGTGTCCATGAGCCGCGTACCGAAGGCGCCGAACCCCACGACATATCCCTGCAGCGCCGACGCGAGCAGCCAGACGCCGACGATGGCCGTGGCCAGCACCACGACGATCTCACCCGTGGCGCCGCGCCCGATGAGCGCGGGATTGAGCACGAAGAAGAACGGTACGAAGTAGATGATGCTGCCGAGCCGCATGGCGGCGAACCCGGCCTTCATCGGGCTGGTGCCCGCGAGCGTCGCCGCAGCGAACGCGCCGAGCGCTACCGGCGGCGTGATGAAGGAGATCATGCCCCAGTAGAGAATGAACAGGTGGACGGCGACGATGTCGAGACCCGCCTTCACGAGCGCGGGCGCCAGGACTACGGCGAGGAAGACGTAGCAGGCCGTCACGGTCATTCCCATGCCGAAGATGAAGCTGGTGACCGCCCCCATGACCAGCAGCGCCAGGATATTGTTGCCCGCGATGAAGACGAGATCGTTGACGAGGGTTCCGGCAAGGCCCGTGGCGGAGAACGCGCCGATTATCAGACCGACGCCGAGCAGGATGGCCGCGAGCTCGGCCAGTCCCCGCCCGATCGAGACCACGAGGTCGACGTAGCGCGCGAGCGAGACGCCTTCGCGGCGGACGATGCGCAGCACGAGGTCGATGGCGAGCAGCAGCGCCGTGGCATAGAACGGTGCCAGCGTCTCCTGCCGCAGACCGATCATCACATAGACCAGCAGCGCGAAGACGGCGATGTAGTGCCAGCCCTCGGCGAACGCCTGGCCGAGGCGAGGCAGCTCTGAGCGATCCATGCCCCTCAGGCCCTGCCGCGCCGCATAGGAATCGAGCTGAATGAAGAGGCCGAGATAATAGAGGATCGAGGGAATGGCGGCGGCGAGTGCGATCTCGGCATAGGGCCTGCCGATGAACGACGCCATCACGAAGGCCGTCGTCCCCATGACGGGCGGCATGAGTACGCCACCCGTCGAGGCGCAGGCCTCGGTGCCGGCAGCATAGCGCGGCGAGAAGCCCGTTCGCTTCATGGCGGGAATGGAGACCACACCCGTCGTCAGCACGTTGGAGATCACGCTGCCGGAGATCGAGCCCATGAAGCCGGAGGCAAGGATGGCGACCTTGGCGGCGCCGCCGCGATAATGCCCGACGAGCGCCAGCGCCAGATCGTTGAAGAATTTTCCGCCGCCTGTGTGCTGCAACGCGGCTCCGAAGATGATGAAGCCGATCACCAGCTCCCCGAATGCCTTCATCGGGATGCCGAACGAGCTTTCCGACGACACGATATGGAAGACGATGGCGTCGACGAACGGCTGTGGCTTGCCGGCGATCGGCCCAGGCATGAGATCGGCGAAAACCGGATAGAGCGAGAAGACGAACACCATCCCGAAAACGATCGGTCCGGCGGTGCGTCGCGTCGCCTCGAGGATGAGCACCCAGAGCACGATGGCGATCACTCGCGCCTCGACCGGCGCGGCATATTCCCAGCCCTCGCTCAGGCTGCGCTCGCCCGTCCACACGAAATAGCCGCAGGCTATCAAAGACGCCAACGCGAACACGATGTCGAGCGGCTGCACCCGCCCGAGGCCGCTGCTCTTGAAAGCCGGAAACGCCAGGAAGGTGACGGCCAGGAATATGCCGGCCAGCAGGTAGAGATAGCGATTTTCGAGAACCGTGACGCCCAACAGTCGCAGATTGAAGAGCTGATTGATCGCAATGACGATGGCCAGGGAGATCAGGAGCGCGACGATGCCCTTGAACAGGGGCGAGAAATGGCGATAGCGAAGCTCGTCGGAGACCTTCTCCGCGGCCGACTTCAAATCGACCTCTGCGGCTTCCTGCGACGGCGGCGGAGCACCCGTCGGCCTCGGCTCACTCATGACGCGCTCCCGTATGACCTGGGTTGCTCACCATGCGCGAAGCCCCAGAGGCCGTCTCGGCGTCCGGGGCTTCGTCACGTAACGTGTCGGCTAGTTACTGGAAGATGACGTCGAAGCCTGCTGCCTTGAGCCTGGCCGCGCGCACCTCGAGCCAGGCCTTGTAGTGGGCCTTGGGATCGGCGATGCCCTTCTTGTTCACCTCGGCCCAAGCCTCCTTGAGCACCTTCTGGCGCGCCAGCAGGCGATCGTTGTGCTTCTGCGCCGCAGCCGACCACTTGCCGACTTCCTTGAGGTAGCGGATGGCGCCCGGATGGAACGGCACGACCCAGTCGAAGTTCTGGCGCTCGATGGCCCAGCCGTCGATGCCGGGGACCGTGCCCTTGTACTTCGGGAAAAGCTGAATCATCGCTTTGGTCATGGCGTAGACCATCTTCTCGTCCTGGGACGCGTACGTGATCAGGACGGGATAGGGATAGCTGCCGCCCTCGTGCGGCTTCTCCTTGGAAATGCCCGCGCCGAGGGTCGCCTTGTTCGGAATGAAGTGAGGGCCGTGCATCCTGACGCGCGCCCAGCCTTCCTTGTCACCGTGGGGCAGCGGCGGCCAGACGATGCCACGCGGCGACGCCTGGAGCTGGTAGGCCTTGCCCGAGGTGGTCTGCGAGAATGCCGCGTCGAGCGTGCCGTTGATGATGCCGTCGAAGGACGCTCCGAAGCCCGGCACCTCGACCTTCTTGACGTCGGCCCAGGTCAGACCGCCGAAGGCCAGCATGGCCGTGACGTTCTGGTTGAGCGCTGGCGAGCCGACCACCCAGGCCACGCGCTTGCCCCTGAGATCCGACATCTTCTTGACGCCGGTGTCCGCCGCCACGGCGAGCGAGAGGTTCGAGTCCGCATTGGCGGCCAGCAGCATCATGACCTGCTGCGGACCCCACGACTTCGCGCCGAACTCGAAGACGCCTTCCTGCGCGAAAAAGGTGGCGCCGATGCCGGTGGCCGAAAAGTGCACCTTGCCTGCACGCAGCGGAACCTGCCGCGAGACGTCGTTCTTGCCGGGCAGCACGCGCAGGTCGATGCCCATCGCGTCCTTGAGGGCCTTGCCGATCGCCACCGACTGGTTGTAGCCGCCGGACCCGACGTCGTAGGCGGTCCATGCCAGTGGATTGGGCAGCTTGGTATCCGCCGCGAATGCCATCGACGGCACGACTGCGAATGCGATCGCCGTCATGGCGACCTTCGAGAATGACCTCATACATTTCCTCCAATCAACGGTTCTCAGTCGCTGGCGACCCACCGCCTCGGCCTGAGAAGCCTAACCACTCCTGACGACAATCATGGCGGACCTGGCCTCCCCTGAGGCGCTGCCCGGTCCGCACATCGCAACCGTCTTTTCGATCTTGTTTGCCGCCAACGCGAGAGCAAGTCCCCGCCCACGAAACGCCCGGCTGGTCGTGCAGGGCGCGCGGCGAGGATATCGACCGGCCCCAGGCTCGCCAAGCGCGATCTCTGAAGCCTCCGGGGACGCAAATACGAAAGCCGGGGCTCAGCCGGGTTTCGTCAGTGGCCGTCGCCCCAGCCAGGAGAACGCGAGACCCACGACCACGATCGCCAACGCCACACTATTGAGCTCGAGGTGCGTCAACCCCAGTTGCTTGCTGCCGGGCAACGCCAGAATTGCCCCGCCGATCACCAGCAGGACGCGGCCCGGCATGGCGAGCCAGTTGCCGTCGAGCGGACCGAGGAAGAAGAGGTAGCCCTGAAGCCCACCGGCGATCAGCGTGATGCCGAGCATCGCCGTCGAAAGCACGAGCGCCACTTCCATCCCGCTGCCCCGGCCGATCAGCGCCGGATTGAGCACGAAGAAAAACGGCACGAAGTAGATGATGCTGCCGAGCCGCATTGCCTCGAAGCCGGTGCGCATGGGATTGGACTTCGCGATCGAGGCGGCCGCGTAAGCACCGAGCGCCACGGGAGGCGTGATGAAGGAGATCATGCCCCAGTAGAGCATGAAGAGATGCACCGCCACCTTGTCGAGCCCGCCCTGCACCAGCGCTGGCGCAAGAGTCACGGCGAGGAAGAGGTAGGCCGCCGTCACCGTCATGCCGATGCCGAGGATGAAGCTGGTGATTGCCCCCATGACGAGCAGCATCAGCACGTCGTTGCCGGCGATGCGCACGAGCTCGTAGGTGAGGCTGCCGACCTTGCCGGTCAACGTCAGCGCGCCGATGATGAGACCGACACCCGCGAGGATGGCGGCAAGCTCGGCGAACAGCTTGCCGATGCCCTCGACGAACTCGCCGAGCCGCTTCGCCGTCCAGCGATGTTTGCGCGACATCTGATTGATGGCGATCAGCAGAACAGTCGCGTAATAGGGCGCCTGCGCCTCCCGCTGAAGATAGAGCAGCATGACGATCAGCAGCACGAACACAGCGATGAAGTACCAGCCGTCGCGGAGCACCTCGCCGATACTCGGCAGCTCCTCCGCGGGCAGTCCCTGCAGACCGTAGCGGGCCGAATAGGCGTCGATCTGGAGGAACAGACCGAAGTAATAGAGCAGCGACGGGAAGGCCGCCGCGACCACGATCTCGGAATAGGGAATTTCCAGGAAGGTCGCCATGACGAAGGCCGTGGCGCCCATGACCGGCGGCATCAGCACGCCACCCGTCGAGGCGCAGGCCTCGACGCCGCCAGCGTAGGCTGGCCGGAAGCCGACCCGTTTCATGGCCGGGATGGACAGCACGCCGGTCGTCAGCACGTTGGTGATGACACTGCCGGACATGGAGCCCATCAGACCCGACGCGAAAATGGCCACCTTGGCCGGCCCGCCGCGCCGACGCCCGAGCAGGGAGAAGGCGAGATTGAGGAAGAAAGCGCCGCCACCGGTGAATTGCAGGGCGACGCCGAACACCAGGAACCCGACCACGAGGTTGGCGAAGGCGTTCATCGGGATGCCGAGCATGCTCTCGGTTCCGAAGATGTGGAACCCGGCCGTCACTTCCGGCGCCACGGGCTGCACCTTGAAGGCGCCCGGCGCGAAATGTCCGAAGATCGGGTAGAGCGACACGACGAGGCAGATGACGAAGATCGCTGTGCCGCCGGCACGCCGCAGCGCCTCCAGCACCAACGCCCAGGTGAGAAAGGCCATCACCTTCGCATGGATGGGTGCGGTGTACTCCCAACCCTCGTTGAGAATGGCGTTGCCCTTCATCGCGAAGTAGGCCGGCACGGCGAAGGCGACGATGGCCAGTGCCCAGTCGTAGATGGGGATGCGCGCCTTGCCGGCCTTGGTCAGCGGATAGAGCAGGAAGGCCAGCGGCAGCAGCAGTGCCAGCATCACATAGAAGTACTCGGTCTCGAGCGGCACGTAGGTGCCGAACGTATTCCCCAATCCGAAGATCACGTAGACCGAGATGGCAACGGAACCGATCGCCGCCAGCATGAGCCAGAGGTGAGCGACGAGTGGAAGGCGTCGATAGCGCGCCTCCTCGAGGGCCGCAGCGGCGTCCTCGCCGGCTGTCATCGACTGGCTCATGGTGGGATACTTCCGAACGGAATGAAGAAACGAGTC
>JAGRKR010000275.1 GCA_020442225.1 Hyphomicrobiaceae bacterium
TGGCATCGGCGACCATGACGAGGCGGGTCGTCGGATTGAGGATCGGCGGTTTCAGCCATGAGAAATCAGCGGCGAGCGGAGCATCGATCTCGCTCATCATGCGTGCGCGCTCGGCGCTCGCCTCCCCGCGCGGTCGGCCGTACCAACCGGGGCTGTCGAAGTGATTCGCGGCTTGCCGGCGCCCGGCATGGAGCACGGCGTCCTCCTCGAGTCGCTCGATGGTGGCCAGCTCCTGCGGGCGCGTGCCGGCCAGGGCGTAGATGGCGGGGGCGGCGATGGGCTCGCGCATGAGCATGTCGCGCGCCTCCTCGAAATCCGCCGCGTGCTCGAAGACGCGTCTGAGCAGATGCGAGGCGGTGCCGTGGGGCTTGCGCCAGACGCGGCCGCGGTTGACGGCCCAGTCGAGGGCCAGCAGGCCGATCGGATTCGCCATCGGGGCCTGGTTGAGGGCAGCCGCGAATCGGCCGGGGGCGACGGCCTGCAGCACGCCCGTGTAGCCCGGCCAGGTCAGGGTGATGAACGGGCCGGCCTCGGCCTTGACGCGGGCGGCGACGATATGGCGGCCGAGTCCCGGTGTGCGCCAGTCGAGCACGCGCGTCAGGCGCGCCGAGGCGCGATCGGGGCCGGGCCGCACCGCGGTCGTGCAGCCCCACTCGTAGTTGACGGACAGGAAGTAAGCGCCGGGCCGGCCGATATGGCGGGCGATCGCGTCGATTTCCGGCAGGTGCAAGTTGTCCGTGCGCTCGAGCCAGCGCCGGGACAGCCGGTCGGCGAGCCGAAGCGCGGATGCGGGGTAGCCGGCGGTCGCGCCGTCGAGCAGGGCCGCAACGCGAGGCTTGTCCGCCAGCAGCGTCTCCAGGGGGAAATCCGGCCCGACGTCCAGGACGGGAATGTCAGAGAACATGGATGCCTTTGCCCTGCGCGCCGGATGCGCCCAATCACTTGGGGTCAATATCAGCGGAAAGCAAGCCGACGGTGGCCGGGCCGATCCGCAAACAGCGCATGGAGCGACCTGGGCGGCCCACGTCGTGCGTCATGTGTCCGCACAACTCGAAGGTGTGGCTTTGCGGCGACGGTCTTGAGCATTACAGGACCGCTGTCCCTCCGTGCTCCGCATCTTAAGACCTCGTAAACGACTTCGGCATTATGGGTGGAAGACCGCGCAGATTGGTTGCGATTTGCGGAATGTGACCTGTGCCCCTTGGCGCTGGACGCATTGTCGCTGGTCAGCCGGGCGCGGAAAAGCTGGGCGGTATCGCCCGCCCAGCGTGAGTTTCAGACGGCCCCCTCGAAGGGGCGCCGTCAGCACTTGGGCAGCTCCGGATAATGCCGGAAGCGATGGGGGTGGCAATGAGTGTTCTGCGCGCGAAGCTGGCTCGTCGGGCGACGGCGGCCGCGGTCATGGCGCTGGTCATGGCGCCAGTGGCCGGACACGCTGATCCGCATGGTTCGCATGGTCCGCGGGGGCAGGGCGGCTGCCAGCAGCCGATCCTCCAGCAGGCGGCGTGCGGACGTCCCCTGGCGGCGACGATCTCCCGCATGCTGTCGCAGCAGCCGGCACATGCCTGCTGTGTCGTGCAGACACTCGGCAGACTCGCGCGCCAGTCCGGCGGTCTGAAGGATCAGATGAGCTGCATTGCGCAGGATGGCGCAATGGGTTTGCGGCGCGCCGAACAGTTTCTCCGTCAGCATGGGCGCCCGAATTCAGCCGATCACATCGTCCAGTGCGTGACGATGCACGGTACATCGGAGGTTCAGACCGCCTTCGCCGGCGGCACACCCGAAGGCACGACCGATCCGGGTGGCAGCACCGGGTTCACCGGCAGCGGCTTCGTCGCGCCGATCGGAATCGGCGGCACGAGCGCCGGCGGCTTCGTAAGCCCCGTAAGGCCTTAATTTCTCGATGAACGCAGGGGCGAGCGAAAGGGAGGCGGCGGCGTGACGCGGGGCAGACGACAGATGCAGCGCTGGGTGATGGCCGCGGGGTTTCTGACCCTTCTCGCCAGTGTGCCGGCGACAGCCGAATCAGTCGTCGGTATTCGCTCGACGTCTCACTCGGATTCGGCCGGCTGGATCGATGCCGGCCAGGCAGCGACGCCGGTCCTGACGGGCGTGCTCGATCGCCCGCGTGCCGGCTACGAGCCGCATGGCATCCGGCTCGGCACGTTCACGCTCTATACCGGTCTGGCCGGTACGGCCGCCTACGACAGCAACGTCCTGGCGACACGAAAGTCGCGCTCGAACGATATCGTGACGCGCCTGACGCCATCGTTCCTGCTGCGCTCGGGCTGGCGGGAGAACGAGTTCGCCCTGTATGGCGCCCTCGAGCGCGTAGCCTACCGGGAGTTCGACTCGGACAACCAGGTCAACGGCCATGTCGGCATGCGCGGCACGCTGCATGTGCGAAGCGATCTGCGCCTCAGAGGCTACGCCGACTGGATGCGCACGCACGAGGATCGCGGTGCGGCCGAGGCGAGCCTTGCCGGCTCGATCTTCGACAAGCCCTTGCAGCGCGACACGTTTGCGACGGGCCTGGCGGTCGACAAGCGCTTCAACCGCTTCACGGCTTCCGTCGGCGGCAGCTACCAGCACCTCGATTATGCCGATGGCTCGATCGGCGGCGTGCCGGTGAGCCAGTCCTATCGCAGTGGCGACATCTACACGACAAAGGCGCGCCTCGCCTACGAGATCAGCCCCAAGGTCAGCATCTTCACCGAGGGCGGCTACGAGTGGCGAACCTTCGACGACAGCGCCCTCGATTCCCAAGGCACGCGGCTGCTGCTCGGCTTCTCGACGGAGCTGACGCGCCTGATGCGCGGCGAGGTCTATGCCGGCTATCTCGGCCAGACATTCGACACCGTCGGCGTCAGGGACATCTCGACCTATACCTACGGCGGACATCTGCGCTGGTATGCGTCGCCTCTGATGACGGTCTCCTTCGTCGGCGAGCGCAACATCAAGGAAGCGGCTTACGCAACCACAGGCACCTACATCCAGTCGCAGGCCGGCGTGCGTATCGACTACGAGCTTCGGCGCAATGTCATCCTGAGCGCTCGCGGCGGACTCGAGTGGGACGACTACCAGCAGGCGTCCCGTCGCGACCTGGTGAAGACGCTCGGTCTTTCCGGCACCTACCTCATCAATCGCAACGTCCACGTTTCGCTCGACTACCGCTTCACCGATCGCGACTCGAGCATCGATCTCTTCGACTACACGCGTAGCATCATCGCATTGACCACGCGTCTGCAGTACTGAGCGTGGTCGTCGGCGTAGCGTGTCTCTGCCGGAGTTGCGGCAGACAACAAGATAGAGGCGCGAGGCCAAGTTGCCGGGCGCCCTGGGGGCGTGCGCACCGAGCCTGAAGGCCGCGGTCCGGACGGAGTTTCCCTGCCAAAGCAGCAGTTGCGTTGGTTCGGTATTCCAGAAGGATTGGCAAGAGCCCATGCACGGAAATCTGAAGCCCACTTTCGCCGGCGCGCCGCCCGTGGCGGACGCGGGGGTTAATCTTGCAGCCCAGTACAACGTCTTGCGGCGACGCTGGAAGGTTATTGCCGCCAGCATCTCGACAGCCGTCGTCGGGGCGCTCGTGCTGCTCATGATGATGACGCCGCGCTACTCGGCGAGCACCCAGATCCTCCTCGATCCCCGCAAGCAGGACGTTCTGCAGAGTCAGTCGCCTGTGCAAGGGCTCAGCCTCGACACCGGTCTGGTGGAGAGCGAGGTGACGCTCATCCAGTCCTTCAAGATCGCGCACCGCGTCGTCGACAAGCTCAAGCTCGACAAGGATCCGGAGTTCGTCGGTTCGCGCGGCGGGCTGTTGTCCACCATTCGCTCGATGTTCTCGAGCTCGTCGCGCTCCGGCGGTCCAACGCCCGTCGAAAGCGGGTTGGCTGTGACACCGGCACAGCTCACGGCCATCTCGAGGCTGCGCCAGCGGGTTTCAGCCCGGCGCGTGGGCGTCACCTATGTCGTCGAGGTCACAGTGACCTCCGAGGATCCGGCCAAGGCGGCTCGCCTCGCGAATGCCATTGCCGAAGCCTATCTCATGGAGCAGCTCGAAGCGCGCTACGATACCGCCAAGCGCGCCAGCGATTGGCTCAAGGAGCGCCTCGCCGGTATTCGCGAGCAGCTCCAGGTCGGCGAACGCGCGGTTGCCGAGTATCGCCGTCGCTTCGGCATCGTCGATACGCGGTCCGGCACCATCGACAAGCAGCAGGTCTCCGAGATCAGCGCGCAGCTCGTCCTGGCGCGCGCCACAGTGGCGGAGAAGCGGGCCAAGCACGAGCAGGCGCAGCGGATCCTGCGCGCCGGCGGCAACCTCGCGTCGATCGCCGAGGTGCTGCAGTCCCCGGTCATCGCCAATCTCAGGACACAGGAAGCCGAGGTCGCCCGGCGCGACGCGGATCTGTCTGCGCGCTATGGCGGCAAGCATCCCCAGGTCGTGCACGTACGTGCCGAGCTGGCCGACATCCGCCGCGCCATCAGGAGCGAAGTCGAGCGCATCATTTCGAACATCCGCAACCAGTACGAGGTTGCGCAGAAGCGCGAACAGTCGCTCAAGGAGAGCCTGGATCGCCTGACCGGCGTCGTGACGGAGAACGATACCGTCCGCATCCGTCTGCGTGAGCTGGAGCGGGAGTCGGAGTCGAACCGCGCGCTCTATCAGAGCTTCCTCGCCCGCTTCAAGGAAACGCGCGAGCGCACCACGCTCGAGACGGCGGAATCACGCGTGATCACGCCAGCCATGAAGCCTTCTGCGCCATCCTATCCGCGCTACTCCGTCGTTCTCGGCCTCGCCATCGTGCTCGGCGCCGCGGCTGGCGTGGTCGGCGCACTCTTGCTCGAATACCTCGAGAACGGCTTCGTCACGGCCGAGCAGGTCGAAAGCATCCTCAATCTGCCCGTGCTCGCCATTCTGCCGGGCCTCGAGCAGAAGGAGTTCGACCCCGACGAGAAGGGTGTTGGCATTCCCTCGTTCGTCGCTGCACGGCCGCTCGCGCGCTTCAGCGAGGCGGTCCGCAGCATCCGCGTGGCGGTGTCGCTGTCCGACGTCGATCAGCCTCCGAAGCTGCTGCTCGTCACGTCGAGCGTGCCGGGTGAGGGCAAGTCGACGGTGGCCAGCTCTCTGGCCATGTCGGCGGCCACCTCGGGGCAGCGCGTCCTGCTCATCGACGGCGACCTCCGTCATCCCTCGACATCGAAGCAATTCGGTCTCGAGAAGGCACGCGGTCTCGTCGATCTGCTGAGCTCATCGGCGCGGCCTGAAGAGGTGCTGAAGGCGTTCGGCAACGGACTGCTCGCGGTCTTGCCCGCCGGCGCCGCCACCAAGAACTCGCCGGACCTGCTCGGCTCGCAGCGCATGTTGCAGATCCTGAAGTCGTCGCGAGAGGCCTATGACCTCGTCATCATCGATTCTCCGCCTGTCACGGCAGTGGTCGACGGCCTCGTCATCGCCTCGCATGTCGACAAGATCGTCTTCGTCGTGGAGTGGGAAAACACGCCACGCGAGGTGGTGCAGCGCGCCATGAGCGTCCTCGGCGACAGCCGGGACAGCCTCGCGGGCATCGTGCTGAACAAGGCCGATGTAGAGCAGATGCGCTACCACACCACCTACTATGGCCACTACAACATCTACAACAAGGGCTACGCGAAGTACTACCGCGAATAGGAATTGCAATTGTCGAGTCCGGTTATCGAATTTCACCGCACGAAAACAGGGGACGACTGAAATGCTGAGCAAGATCGCGCAGCGCATGAAGATGATCCATGACGCTCGCTACCGGAATTTCTACTTTCAGCGCATGGTGACGGACATCCCGACACGCGAGCGCAAGGCCGAAGCGCTCGCGGCGCGGCTGCCCGCTTTCCAGACCGTGCAGGCCCGGGATATCGAGGAGCGCGCGGCGATCCTCGACCAGGACGGCTTCGTCATGATGGAGAACGTCGTGCCCAGCACCTGGGTCAACGACATGCGCACCTACTTCAGCGAAACGCCCTGCTCCGACCCCTACAGGCCTCAGCTCGGCTCGTTCCTCGCGCCATCCGGCGCCCCCAAGGGCACGCATGTCGCCTTCTTCGGAAACGAGGCCGTGACGGCCGCCCCGCACGCCTTCGAGATCGCCAACCACCCGTCCATCCTCGGCGTCGCGGCGCGATTCCTCGGCTCCAAGCCCACGATCAGCTACATCACGGCCTGGTGGTCGGTGCCGGCCGGCGACGGCACGGCCCAGCACGCGGAGAACTATCATCGCGACGTGGATGACTGGCGCTTCGTCAAGTTCTTCATCTACCTCACGGATGTCGACGACACGGCCGGGCCGCATCGGTTCGTGCGCGGCTCGCATCGCATCAACCGCCTGACGCCGATTCGCCGCTACACCGACGAGGAGGTTCATGCCGCGTTCGGGGCGGAGAACGAGGTCTCCTTCACCGGCAAGGCGGGCACCTGCTTCCTCGAGAACACCTACGGCATGCACCGCGGCTATCCGCCGAAGTCGACGCCGCGCCTGATCTTCCAGGTGCTGTTCTCGCAGCGCGAGGTGATCTACGGGCCGAAGCGCTCGTTGGTCCGGATCGGAGAGGGGGCGCCGTCCGGCATCGATCCCTACGTCAACCGGGTCTACTGCTCGGCAGCGTAGGTCCGTCCCGTGGCGCGTGCCCGCACGCTCGGTGGTTGTCCGACGACCACCGACTCGGCGGGCACGTCCCGTGACACGACCGCACCGGCTCCGATGATGCTGCCACGACCGATGCGCACGCCGGCGAGGATCACGGCGCGCGCGCCGATCCAGACGCCGTCCTCGATGTGGATCGGCTTGGCGATATGGCTGTAGGGTGGCGGGCTGCGGAAATCGAGGCCCGCCGTCTCGATCATGACGCCTTCGGAAATGCGGACATGGTCGCCGAGCACGATGCCGCCCTTGCCGCCGAGCGTGCATTTCGGACCGATGACCACGCCCTGGCCGAGCGTGATGCTCTCCGGATACTTCACGGTCACCGACCAGTGGCAGGTCGGCAGCGTACCATTGGCGAAAATCGCCGCGGTGCGCAGCACGCTCGCCGTGCGCGAGGCGAGATTGGCAAGCTTCATGGCCAGCAGCGTCGGATAGCGGACCGGCGCTGACGTGAGGACGCGGCGCAGGACGGATTTCATTCCGCGGCCTCCGCCAATGGCGCCGCACGCTTGACGGCGGCCGGCAGGGCGCCGCCGCCATCGCGCCAATAGAACACCTCGCCTGGCTGCGTCGCCGGAATGCCCTCGAGATTGGCGAGGCGCTGCTCGGCGGTGAGTGGAATGAAGCGCAGCGGCTGGCTCACGTAGACGCCGGGCTCCAGCAGGCTCTTGGCGACGCTCGAGTGGGCTCCGACCGCCACGGCGTTCGCGATGGTGATGCCCGGTCCGATGGTCGAATGCGCGCCGATGTAGACGTTGTCGCCGATCATGATGCGGCCACGGATCTCGGCGCGGTCGAGACCACTGCTCATGTGCACGAAGCCATGCGTCCAGAGCTGGCTGCCGATGCCGGCAATGGTGGAATAGCGGCCCATGCGTATGGACTCCCCGACGTTCACGTAGTGGTTCGCGGTGATCTTGGACCACGTGCCGATGACGAGCTGGACGGGGTGCGCGGGCGCCAGCGTGGCGCCCTGATTGACGACGTTGCGGTTGCCGATGGCGCCGTACTCGGCGAAGCCCAGCGACAGGCGGCCCGTTATCGTGTTCATCCGGCCGATGTAGGCGTTGGTGCGCATGACCACGCGGCGGGCGCTGATCAGATTGAGGCCGCCGATGCGTGAGCCGTCCGCCAGGACCAGGCGATCGACGAGGATGATCGAGGGTCCGATGCGGGCGCGCCGTCCGACCCGGTGGCCGAGGAGCCGCAAGGCAAATGGTTTCATGAATCCTGGGAGCAGCAGGCAGATCGCCGCCGTGAGCAGAAGTCTGACTTTTCGCATCTCTGTCGTCCTGTAGAACGGGCAAAAAAAATGATGACCAATCCGGTGCGGTTCCGCGGCGGGATCACAAACTCACGCGAAAACCACTGTGACGCTCGGCACTCGGCAGCCTCGACACGACCGCCAGGGGCGCGGTTAGAACGCCAGGGCGAGCGCTGAAAGGAACGCCGCGCCAGCGCCGATGGCGATGGCCGTCCTCGGCATCACGAGGCCGCGCCGCGCCAGCAACGCCAGCTGAATGCCGGCTACGGCAAGCATCTGAGCGGCGAGACAGAGCACAGCCGTGCGCAGGCTCAAGGCTCCGAGCTGCCAGATCGCCGCCATGGCCGCGAGCCCGACGGCGGCGACCGCGATGGAGCCCACTGTCGCCCGACCCGCCAGACGGGCCCGGTTGATCCGGACCTCGAGCGCGGCGCTGGCGATCCAGGCGAAAACCTGCAATGCGACGACCGGGTAGATGGACACCGCCAGCGCGTGCTGGTCGGCGCGGACGGCCTTCGTCTCGACGAGGCCGAGCGCAAACGGATAGACGAGCGCGAGCACGCCGGAAATGCCGGCAATTGCTGCGAGATAGATGGAGGCCTGCCGGTCATAGGCGCGCGTGCGCATCGTGTACATGCGGGCGAAGAGGCCCGTCATGAGCAGGCTGTGCACGATGACCACGACCGAGGCGACGCGGAAGGAGAACGCATAGGTCGCGACCGCATCGACGGAGAGAAAGAAGCCGATCAGGATGCGTCCGCTGACGGCGAGCCAGATCGTCACCAGCGCGAAGCCGAGCATCGGCAGCCCGATCGTCATCGCCTGCCGGAGGCGTCCATTCAGATCGTCCACCGCCGCGTCGCTGGCGACGCGCCCGGCCGCGGCGACGACGAGCACTGAAACCACGGCATAGAGGACGGCCAGCGTGGCGACGTCGGGACGGCCGGCGAGCGTGGCCACGACGCCAGCCGCGGTCGCCGTCAGGAGCGCCAGCCCATCAGCCCAGACGGCGGCGTTGCGCAATGAAAAGGTGCGGCAGTAGCTGCTGAGCGCGCCTTGCGCCACCGCCAGCCCCGTGGTCAGCGCGGCCAGCGCATAGATCGCCGGCAGCCCCGCGAGTACGCTCAGTCCGGCGATACAGATGAGCGCGAGCCCCAGTGCCGCGACGGTGGCGCCGAGCAGGTCCCTGACGGGTACGGCGCGGCCGACCAGGGCGAGCTGCGGCACGGCGCTGGCGATGCCGAAGGTGAGCAGCGGGGCGGCGAGCAGGCCGATGGACAGGGCGATCTCGATGGCCCCGTAGACCTCGGGCGCCAGCAACATGGCGAGCAGAAGCGGCCCGAGATAGGCCGCGCCCTTGGCCAGCCCGAAGTTGGCGACGTAGACGAGCGCCTTGCCACCTCGGCGCTGAAGGCTCGTGCCAATGGATTCGACGGTCGATGCCACCCGGGCGGTCCTCGCGGCTCGGCCCGCCGTCAGGGGCGGCCGAGTCTAACGCGCACTCAATCGAATTCCGCCAGCCGTCGACTGGACCAGGACTGGGCGGTACCCGCACCAAGCAACGCAGCGAGGTTAAGTGCAACGGCCTCGGTCTGCAATGGAAACTCGACCAGTGAATGAAGTCCAAGCTGGACCGTTGCCGCGGCGGCAACAAGTGGCCCCCAGGCACTTCGTTTCCGCCCGAGAGCGCCGAGGAAGCAGCGCATCGTGGCGATGAGGACGGCCGACAGCAGTATGAGCGCGACCGGCAGGCCGAGCCCCGCGAACACCTCCAGATACGTGTTGTGAGCCGCGTTCCAGATGCCGCCGAGCCCCATCTCGGCGCTGCGATAGCTCGGGAAGAAGTCGATGAACGCTCCGTAGCCGTGGCCGAGAACGGGATGATCGAACGCAGCGACGACGGTTGCCTTGTAGGCGGCGAGGCGGCCATGCAGGGCCCCGCTGGCATCGGCCGCCCGCCGCAGCGCGGCCTCGCCGTGCAGATCCAACACGACGAAGGATGCGACGACCAGCATCGCGCTCATCACCAGGACGACGACGCGGTTGCTGCTGCGCGCAGCGATCAGCATGCACAAGACGAGCAGGCCGGCGAACGTCGTGGCGATGCCGGCCCGCGAGGTCGTGACGATCAGCGCGATCGCGATGGGCAGGGCGAGCACCAGGATCGGCGCGCCGTCGGTGATGAGGCGGCTGATGATGCGCGCCGTCTTGCGCTTGCGGTTACCCTTTCCCGACGTTTCGCCGCGCAGGACCGCGCGCAGGAACAGTGCACTCGCCGCGATCAGGCCCGTTCCCACGTAGGCGGCGAAGTGATTGCGATTGATGAAGGTGCCGGACGCATAGTTGCCGTGGACGGCAATGACAAAGGGGTCCTTGGGCGCGAACAGGACACGCTGCCAGCCGAAGGCCATGTCGGCCAGCGCATAGATGCTGTTGAGCACCGCGAAAGCGGCAAGGGCATACAGCAGCACGATGGCGAACTCGGCGCGCCGGCAGAGCTCCATCGAGATCCAGAAGACCGTCGCGAAGGTCAGGAGCCGCAGCAGTGCCTGCAGGGTCAGCTCCGGGTTGGCCGAGATCGTGCCGCGCAGGGGATAGCCGAGAGCGCCGCTCGCCTCGCGCCAGAGCGGGTGCTGCAACCAGTCCGGTGCGATCGGCAGCGCCTGCAGCAGGACCCAGGCCGCGGCAATGGCGTAGAGGGCCGCCATCAGGGCATAGCGGCTCGGCGCGATGGCCGGACCAGTGCCGCGCCAGGCGCCGGTGGCGATGACGGCCATGGCGGTGACGGCGGCCGCGAGACCGTTGGCGACCCATGCGGCCGGCAGGACGCTGCCGTACCACAGCGGCGCCAGCCCCAGCAGGGCCAGCAGCGCCCACTCGGGATAGCTCAATCCGCGAACCGTATCGAACGATGGCATTGATGCTCCGATCGGCTGATTCGGCCTTGCGCGAAGTCTCCGTCTGCTGTCGGAAGACGCAAGGCTGCAACCGCCGAAACAGGGGGAAAACGACCAATTCGATGGGTATGGGGCAGGGCGGCGCCGGTCACGGCTGGCGTTTTGGGCGACAATCGGCAAGCGAAGCGGCCGGGTCCGGGATCGGCTGGCGCGCTCAGGCGTGGCCGGGGGCGTGCTCGCCGAGCCCCTTCTCGTACTCGCCGATGAACCGCAGCACCTGCTCGGAAAAACCGTCGATGTGCACCCAGCGGCCATAGCCGACGCCATTCGTGGCACTGGCGACGTTGATCATGTAGGCGAGGCGCGCCACGGGGTCCGGCACGTAATCGGCGCTCTGCTCGTCCGTGATGACGATCAACCGGTCGTGGGCGATGGCGTTGACCCTGGCGACGGCTTTGCCGAGCTCGGTGCTACCATGATGCTGGCTCTTGATGATGGCATCGATGCCGGCCATGCCACGCCGTGCGGGGACTTCCACGACATTGGCGGAGAACGTGAAGATGCGCCGCTGCTCGGTATTTATGATCGAGGCCAGCGTGGCCGCCGCATCCATCCGGTTGAGGTCGGAGCGGCGCGAGAGCTTTGCGGCCATCGATCCCGACACGTCCACCAGAACGACCGTCGCGCCCTGCAGAGGTTGCTGGACCGCGATCGCCGCCTGGAGCGCCTTGCCGATGGTTTCGTCCATGGCTGGGCAGGCGCGGGCCGCGGCCACATAGCGGAACGGCAGCACGCGCTCCGCGCCCTTTCGCGCCAGAATCGCCTTCTTGATCAGTCGCTGGTCGACTCCGGCCGAGACCATGTTGCGGATGTTGCGCAAGAGCGCGAGGTAGCCGAGCTTGCGCTCGGTCAGCAGCCGCTCGAACGCCTTCTTCTTGTTGGTGCCGGCCGACAAGGCGGCTTCCCAGGTGTCGGCCGGCGCCATCTCGCGGTTGGCCAGACGCTGCCAGAGCGCCTCCTGCTCACTGTCGCGCGGCTTGGGATGCACGAGAAACATCACGTCACGCAACTTCACCGGCGTATCGCGGTCGTACTTGGCAAGCTCATAGGCATCGAATTTCTGGAACGCGGCGGCGAGGCCCTTCTTCACCTGGGCGGACAGCGGCTTCTTGCCGTTGCGCCAGTAGATGGCCAGGAACTCCGATAGCTCGTCGGCGCGCTGGATGACGCGAGCGATCGTGCCGGAGACGAGGCCGGGCTTGCGCGCTCCTGTCCTCGACAGCGCCGAGAGCAGCAGCAGCGGCGCGTGCCGCAGGTTCGCTTGTTCTCGCGCCTCGATGGCGATCTCGGCCAGGCGCTCCGGCGCGAGCGCGGCGGCATGGGCCAGCAGTCGCTCCGCGATCGAGGCGCCGTCCTCGTAGAACTCCTCCTCCCACAGCATGCAGGACATCAGCGATCGACGCAGCCTCTGCTCGGGAGTGAGCTGGGCGAAGGCCAGCGCGCCCTCGTGCGTGCGCGGCGGTCCCTTTTTCGCCCTACGGTTCTTGCGCACGATCGGTCGATCCGGGCGTTTCGCTCTGCGAGCGACGAGTGAGCTGATCTCGCGCAGGCCGCTTCGCCCGAGGAACACGCGGATACGGGCTGGCGCTCTATCCACTGAGCTACGTGGTGATTGGTCACCACGGCGGGATTCGAACCCGCGACCTCCTCGTTTGAAGCGAAGTAGCCGTCTCCTACACCGTCGGGCGAAGCAGCGTGCGCGAAATCTGGTGACCTGCAAATTGCCGGGAACGGTGGTGGCTCATCGCGAGCGCCGTCACCGCCCATCACCGCAGGCCATTGCGGACATAGTGCCGTGAATGGGCAGCATCAAGGCCGCGGAAGCGCCGGCGGGCGCCTCGGCGTTGCACAATCGCATCAGTTTCCGGGCAGCACGAGGATCTCGGGCTGGGCGGGCAGCGACTGGTGCGAGATGACGACCGTGGGCGTGCTGCTCCGCTTGACCTTGAAGGTCGGCTGCATGCGTTGGAGGAAGCGGGTCAGCGTCGTCTCGCCGAAATAGTGCATGGGTATGACGAGGCGGGCCCGCAGCGCTTTCAGCACCTCGAGCATGCCGTCCATGTCGAGGGTATAGCTGCCGTCGACGGGCGCCAGCACGACATCGAGCTGGCCGATCTGCCCGAGATGGCGCGGCGTCAGCGTGTGATGGAGATGGCCGAGATGGGCGATGCACAGGCCGGCGATCTCGAACACGAAAATCGAGTTGCCGTACATCTCGGTGCCGCCGGTCCAGCCGCGCAGGTTTGTCGTGACGTTGCGGACGCGCACGTCGCCGACGGTCAGGTCGTGCATGGCGGGGCCGCCGGCCGGGTTCCAGCCGCGCAGCACGTGACGGATGCGCGGATCGGGGAACGGCGTGAAATGCGTCTCGTGCGCGTGGTTCATGGTGATGATGTCAGGCACCACGCGCGGCCTGAGGTAGTCGTTGTAGTCCGTGGCGATCTTCACACCGCCCGCGCTCTCGATGAGGAAGGTGGCATGGCCGACGAAGGTCAGGCGCACCTCGGTCGGCTTCAGCACGACCGGGCGGAGAGAGGCCCGGTGGATGCGTGGCCCGGCATCGGAGACGGCGAGGCAGCGATCCGCCGTCGCAGCCGTGGCGGTGGCGCACGCCAGGGTCAACAGAAGCCAGGCCAGCGTCACAATCAGGCAATGAGCGCTACGCATGACGATCTCCCGATCTGCTGGGTGACCATCATAGGGTCCGCTCGTCGGCGGAGTCATCCGGAAACGCGGGCGCGTCGTGTCCGCCCGGTCAATCGACGCGCAGGAAGATGATGCGGCCGTGCTTGTCGCGGTCCTGCTCGGCGCGGCCTTGCGTGCGCAGATGATGCAGATGCGCCAGCGTCTCGCCGAGGGCGAGCCGGCCCTGGCCTTCGCGCACGGCGCGCTCGAACAGGACCTGGCTGCACTCGGTTGCCGTGCGCGGCACGTCGATCAGCGTCTCGAGCGCGCCGAGGCGCTCGTCATGATGGTCGGCAAGATCGGCAACGCGGCGGTGCAGGCCGTAGAAGGGCAGCCCGTGCGACGGCAGGACCAGGATGCTCGGCGGCAGGCGGCCGAATCGCGGCAGCGAGGCGAGGTAGTCGCTGAGCGGGTCGGAGTCGGGCTGCTCGGGATAGACACCGATCGACGGCGTGATGCGCTGCAGGATCTGGTCGCCCGCGATCAGGATGCCGTCCTCGGCCGAGTAGAACGAGGCATGCTCGTCCGCATGTCCGCCGGCGACGATGACCTGCCAGCGCCGGCCGCCGAAGACGATCTCGTCGCCGTTGCGCAGCCGCTGGAAGCGGTCGGGCTGGAGACCGAGATGGCGGCCCATGCGCCGCCGGTCCTCGGCATAGGCCTCGATGGTCGCGGGATCGCAGCCGTGCTCGGCGAGATAGCGCCTGATGTGCTCGCCGACCGGCAGGCGCGTCCCGGCATAGCGCAGCCGCGCCGCCTGCCACTCCCCGAGCGTCATCAGGAACGGCACGTCGAAACGCTCGACGAGGTGTCCGGCAAGGCCGACGTGATCGGTGTGTCCGTGCGTGGCGATGATGCGCCGAATCGGCCGTCCCTCGAGCACTGTCTCGACGAGGCGCTGCCAGACCTCGCGCGTGGTCGCATCGTCCAGCCCGCAGTCGATCAGCGTCCAGCCGTCCGGCTCCTCGAGCAGCCAGACGTTGACGTGGTTGAGGCGGAACGGCAGCGGCAGCCGCGCCCATCGGATTCCCGGCGCCACCTCGATGATCGTTCCCTGCGCCGGGGGCTCCGCATGGGGCAGCGTCAACGGTTGCTCGATATCGAGCGCGTCCTTCATGTTGAAATCGCTCCGAATGGTCCGGTCCTATTGCGGCGCAGCATGCACCGGCGCTCGCGGAAGTGCAATGTCCGCGCGCGGCCTGGGGATGGACGATGCTCAGGCTGCGGCGCCGCTCGCCTTGAGGGCCGCGATCTCGCTGGCGCTGAGGCCCGCCTCGCCCAGGATCTCGTCGGTGTGCTCGCCGAGGCGGGGGCCCGGCCGCGCGGTGATGGGCTGTGCGAAACCGAGCGTCAGCGGCGCGGCGACTGTGCGTGGCATCTCGTCGATCGTTGTCTCGACGATGGCGCCGGCCGCGGCGGCCTGGTGATCCCCGGGGATGTCGGCGCACTGGCTGATGAGACTGAAGGGCACGTTGCCGGCTTTCAGGCGCGCGATCCACTCGGCGGAATCGCGCGTGCCGAATGCGTCGTCGAGGATTGCCGTCAGCGCGGGGGCGTTGGCACGGCGGGTCGGCGTCTCGGTGAAGCGCGCGTCCTGCGCGATATGCGGCAGCGCCATGGCCTCGCAGAAGGCCGGCCACATCCGGTCCTCGCGCGCGATATTGAGCTGTATCCAGCGGCCGTCGCGGGTCTCGTAGACGTTGGCCAGCGCGCTGCGGGGACGATCGCGCGGCGGTCGCGGCGGCAGGAAGGCGCCGACCAGGGCGGCCTGGGCGTAGTTGCCGTTGGCCCACAGCCCGTTCTGCAGCAGCGAGGTGGCGACCCATGAGCCTTCGCCTGTGCGCTCACGGTGGAAGAGCGCCATCATGATGGCGCTGACGAGCGACATGGCGCTGGCGCGGTCGCCCTGGGCCGGCACGATGACGGCAGGCGGCTGGCCGGCATAGCGGGCCGAATCGAGCAACCCCGAGCGAGCGAAGTAGGCGTTGACGTCGAAGCCGATCTGGTTGGCGTCGGGTCCGCTCTCGCCGTAGCCGGAAAAGGAAGCGTAGACGAGCCGCGGATTGGCGGGCTGCACGTCCTCGTAGCGCAGCCGCAGCCGCTCGCGCACGGGAAACGGATAATTGGTGATGAGCACGTCGGCCGTTGCGATCAACCGGTCGAGGGCGGCGCGCCCGCTCGCCGTCTTGAGGTCCAGCGCCACCGAGCGCTTGTTGCGTGCATCGAGATGCCAGGGATAGTTGACCGCGCTGTCGGGGAAGTTGGTGAGATGGATGTTGGCGCGATGAGGGTCGCCTTCCCCGGGCGGCTCGACCTTGACGATGTCCGCACCGTAGTCGCCGAGCACGACGGCGGCAGCCGGCACGGCGATGTACGAGCCGATGTCGAGTACACGAATGCCCTGGAGCGGCAGGCTGCCCGTCATGTGATCCGCGCCTTCCTGAGAGGTATCGGGACGGGCCACGATGTCGCCGCCGGCGGCGTCCGTCAATCGCGGCGTGCGTCGTGGGGCGGCCCGCTCAGTGCGCGGCTTCCCAGTTGTCGGCGGCCTTGGCGTCGACGTGCAGCGGCACCGACAGGCGGATCGCCGGCTCCGGGCTCTGCTCCATGATCTCGCGCACGGTCGCGAGGGTTGGCTCGACCTCGGCTGATTTCACCTCGAAGATGAGCTCGTCGTGGACCTGGAGCAGCATGCGGGCGCTGGCTATGCCGGCGCGTGTCAGCGCCTCGGGCATGCGGATCATGGCGCGCCGGATGATGTCCGCCGCCGAACCCTGGATCGGCGCGTTGATGGCGGCGCGCTCCAGGAAGCCCCGCATGGACGGGTTCCTGGTATTGATCTCGGGATAGTGGATGCGGCGGCCGAAGATGGTCTCGACGTAGCCCTGCGCGTGCACCGTCGTCTTCGTCGCCTCCATGTAGTCGCGGATGCCCGGAAAGCGCTTGAAGTAGGTTTTGATGTAGTCGCCGGCTTCCTCGCGCGAGATGCCGAGCTGCGCCGCCAGCCCGAACGCCGAGATGCCGTAGATGATGCCG
>JAGRKR010000276.1 GCA_020442225.1 Hyphomicrobiaceae bacterium
CGAGATAGGAGCCGGACTGGATCTCGATCAGCATTGCCGGAATCATGCCCGGATTGGCCAGCCGGTGACGGGTCGCCAGGGGAATGTAGACGGACTGGTTCTCGCTGACGATGGACTGCTCCTCGCCGATCGTCACCTCGACGGTCCCGCGCACGACGACCCAATGCTCGGAGCGGTGGAAATGACGCTGCAGGGAAAGCTGCGCGCCGGGCTTCACCATCAGGCATTTCACCTGGAAGCGATGGTTGCGGTTGAGCTCCTCGTACCATCCCCAGGGGCGATAGACGCGCTTGTGGCGCACGACCTCGTCGCGGCCCTCGGCGACGAGCCGATCGACGACCGTGCCGACCCGGTCCGCCTGTCCCTTGTCGGCGACCAGCAGGGCATCGCGTGTCGCCACCACGAGCACATTCTTCACGCCGACGAGTGCAACGCAACGCCCGTCGCCATGGACGTAGCAGTTGCTGGCGCCTTCGGAGATGATGCACTCCGGATCCTGCGAGGCGTTTCCATGGGCATCCGCAGGGCTGGCTTGCGCGACATCGCCCCAGCCGCCCAGATCGCTCCAAGCGCCGGGAAGCTCGATGCAGGCGAGCGCTTCGGCGCGTTCGAGGATCGCCCGATCGAACGAGATGTCACGCGCGTCCTCGAAGGCCTGACGGCCGAGGCGCAGGAAGCCGAGGTCGAGGTGCGCTTCGGCGAGGGCGTTGCGCGCCGATTCGAGAATGCCGGGCGCGTGCTTGCGGAAGGCGGTGACGAGCGTGCCTGCCTGGGCGACGACGATGCCGGTGTGCCAGAGCCAGGCGCCGGATTTGAGATAGCGCGCGGCGTGTTGTGCCGACGGCTTCTCGACGAAGCTTTCTACGGCCCTCGGGCCATGCGTCGACGTGGAGGTGCGCTTGCGACCGCTCCTCTTCTCCTTTGGTGTCTCTGCCGCGACCCGCACGTAGCCGAAGGCTGGACTTGGCCGTGAGGCGCCATGCGCGAGAAGGACGATGCGCCCTTGACGGGCCACGTTCGCCGCTGTGTCGAGGGTTGCGGCAAAACCCGCGGCATCGGGGATGCTGTGATCGGCGGGCAGCAGCGCCAGGAGCGCATCGGGGCTCTCGTCTGCCGTCATCAGCGCGGCGATGGCGACCGGCAAAGCGGTGTCCCGGCGCAAAGGCTCGAGAGCGATGAGCGAGGGCTCGATTCCGATCTCCGCGAGCTGCTCTTGCGCGATGAAGCGATGCTCCACATTGGTCATCAGCAGGGGACGCTCGAGCGTCGGCCCGGAGTTGCGGCGAGCCGTGGCCTGGATCAGGCTTTCGGAGCCGAGCAGGCGCAGGAACTGCTTGGGATAGGCTTGCCGCGAGAGCGGCCAGAGGTGAGTACCGGTGCCGCCGCAGAGGATGACGGGCTGTATCCTGTTATTCATAGTTGCCTCATGGCGGCGCGCTGTGGTTGCGCGCCGTCTCGCAGTGCCTGGGTGCCTCGACATATGCATCGACTGTGCCGGTCCATTGTGCCGCCCGGCCATGACACTCAGGCGGCACACGATACGGCTTGAGCGGAGAATGTGCCACTATGGGGCGCCCTGGCCAGGGGGGGTGGCGTCATTCTTGCAGCTCGGCTCCGGTCAGACCATGCCCCCGCATGCGCTGATCGCGGCGCGGCGGCGCGGCGCACCACCCGGTGCGCCCTTCGACCGGGCCTGATCGACCAGTTCTGCGACCGCAGCGTCGCACACGGAGAAGCCTTCACATGAGTTCGAAATACGTGGTCCGGCCGGTCACTGGCGAGGCAGAGTGGGAGCAGGCACTGGCGCGCCATCCCATGCGCAACGTCTATGCGTCGTGGGGCTGGGGCGCATACAAGGAGCGCATCGGCTGGGAGGTCGTGCGGTTGCTCGTGCTCGACGGCAGCGGCACTGAGATCGCTCTGGCGCTCGTGCAGATCAAGCGCAAGCTCGGGCTGCGCTACGCTTATTGCCAGGGCGGGCCGCTCTTCTTCCTCGACGACGAGGATGTCGCGAGTGAGGTCACGCATTCCATCCTGGATCATTTGAAGCTGCGCAGCTTCGATTTCGCCCTCATCAATCCCTATGCCTTCAAGACCGACCGCATGGTCATGGGTCTGCTGTCGGCCGGTCTCGTTCCGGTCCTCGCCCGGCAGAACCACAGTCTCCTGGTCGATCTCAGATCCGGACTGGAGGCTGCGGAGAAGGCGCTCAGCGGCAACTGGCGGCGGAACCTGCGGCGCTCGCTCAGGGGCGGCAATCTCACCCGGCGTTTCCTCGACGACGTCGAGGAGCGCAAGCGCTGCATCGACACCTTTGCCGAGCTTTACGAGAAGCTGACGCAGCGCAAGAGCTTCCGCGACGGCCTCAACGCACCGGCCATCCGCGATGTCATGGCCAACGATCCGCGCTATGTCATTCTCGAGATCAAGGACAAGGGCGAGATCACGGCCGTTCGCATCGCCCATACCTCGCCGGTCATGATGACGGACTTCTATGCGGCCTCCGCCGATAGCGCCAAGACGAACTATGCCAACTACCTGGCCGTCTGGTCCTTCGTCGAGTATGCCGCCGAGCACGGCTACCCGCTGTTCGACTGCGGCGGCATCGATCCATTCGGCAACCGCGGCGTCTACAACTTCAAGCGCGGCATTTCTCACGCCCTCGTGCAGACCGGGCCACAATGGCTCTACTGTCGCAACAGGCTTGTCCGCAATGTCGTGGCGGCGGCGTTGAGCCGGAGCTGATCTGTGGCTCCGCGCTGGCGGTCGGCGCTTTTCAGGCCGGCTGCGCTCTCGGTTTCGCCAGCTTCTCCGATCGCATCAGGGTCGTGGTCAGGTAGATCAAAGACACCGTATGCGTGGCCAGCAGCAGCAGTGCCGCGCCGAGCGCCCCCCACATCTCCAGCAGCGGATAGGCCAGCAGCAGCGAGACTGCGGCGCCGACCACGTAGCTCTTGAAGATCGGCGCCGTCATCTCGGTGGCCCTGAAATAGTGCACCAGGATATCGCGCACGAAGATGATCACGTAGCTCAGCGCGTAGATACGCAGGATGCCGCCATACTCGGCAAAGGCGCTGCCGAAGACGAGGCTGAGCCAGCGCTCGGCGGGCAGTGCGACCAGCAGGATCAGCGCGAGCGTCGGCACCCCCATGGCGACGGACACCTGCAGCAGGTAGCTTCTGAGCCCGCTCGATCCGAGGCTTCGGTAGGCCTCGGCGGCGCGGCTCGGAACGAAATTTTCCATGGCCATCATCAGCAGGTGCGCGACGCCGATCAGGACCTGCCCGGCCCTCAGTCCGCCGACCGCGGCATCGCTCAGCATCACGCTCATGAAGAGCCAGACCACCTGATCCTGCAGGAAGGTCAGAACCACGACGGGCAGCAGCCAGCGCGCGTAACGCCAGTGGCGTCCGACGACCTCGCGCAGAAGGCGCATGTCGAAGCGTGCCCTGAGGCGCGTCACCAGGAACGGCAGCATCGAGAGTGTGGATGCCACCGTCAGGTCCCACAGCAGGGAGTCGGCGCTGTGCAGGTCGTCCGTCAGGCGCAGCAGAGCCACGATGGCGACGATCAACGCCAGGCGCAGCAGGTCCATGAGCAGCGCCTGGCGCGCCGAGGCCTGGACGAACAGCATGCGGCGAACGAGCGTTTGGCAGTTCTGGACGACGGCATAGAGGAAGGCCGCCAGCAGGAACGCCGGCGACGAGATGTCGCCGCGCAGGCCGGCCAGACCTGCGAGGGTGAGGACCGTGATCAGGCCGGCGACGAGGGAGAGCGCGATACCGGCCAGGAGGATGGCATTGAAGTAGGCGGCAGACCGCGTGCGGCGTCCGGCGACCGTCATCATCGGCACCGAGACGAGGGACGCCTGTAGGGCCTGCACGAACGCGGCCACGATCAGCACGACCGTGAACTTGCCGAATTCCGAGATGCCGATGAGGCGCGCTGCGGCAACGCCGATCAGCAGATTGGCGCCGCTGAGCAGCACCTGATCCGCGATCGACCAGATGGCCGTGCTCTTGAGAACTCTATTCAGCGGCATCGGTCCACTCGCTCAAGCCCGTCCGCTCGAGACAGTCTGCCGGCGCATACGGCGCAAGCGATAGTGTTCGGCGAGCGCCGCGGTCACGAACTTCGGCGCGAGCACGAGATAGCGATACCAGAGCCGACGGGGCTCGCTCCACAGGCGATGCAGCCACTCCAGGCCGTTGCGCTGCATCCAGACGGGCGCCCGGTGAATGCGGCCGGCATGGAAATCGAACGCGGCGCCGATGCCGATGCTGACGGCGCCGGCGAGCTTCGATGCGTGCTCGTGCATCCATAGCTCCTGCTTGGGACAGCCGAGGCCGACCCAGACGATGTCCGGCTTGGCTGCAACGATGCGATCCAGGGCTGCCTGCATCTCGTCCTGCGAGAGGGCGCGAAACGGCGGGCATTCCGTGCCGGCGACGACAAGGCCGGGAAACCGCTGGGAGAGCCGGCGGGCCAGCTCGTCCGCGACCCCCTCCGCGCCGCCATAGAAGTAGTGTCGCCAGCCCGTCTCGCGCGACGCCGCGCATGCCGCCGGCAGCAGGTCGGGTCCGCTGACACGGGCCATGCTGGAGAACCCGCGCAGGCGTCCGACCCAGGACAGCGGCGTGCCGTCCGGCGTCACCAGGGCGGCGGCCTCCAGCGCGGCGCGGTGTTTCATATTGGTGCGGGCCTGCATCACGCTGTGCACGTCCGCGACGCAGATGAAGCCGCCGCGCCGGGTTGCGACGAGGTCGCCTATGGCGGCAAGGGCCTGCGTCATGTCGATGGCGCTCACTGGGACACCGAGAATCATGACCGTTTCAACCTGCTTGCTGGCGATGTCGGCATCGGACGGCATGAACTGAGCCTCAGGGTTGGGAGACAGGTGTCGAATCGACGTGTGGTTGGCGCACGCGACGGTGCGGCCGCTCGTGGTCGATGCCGATGCAGGTTCGAGGCCAGCCATGCTGAGGCTTCGCATGGCATCAGGCAAGAGATCTGTGCGGAGATTGTCAATGGGCGGCCCAACCGGCCGGCGGTTGGCCGGTTGCACCACGCACGCGCGGAAAGGACCGGTCAGGTCCCGAGCATCGTCTCCATCTGCCGGCGGGCGCGCACGGCGTCGCAGTTCTCGTCGCAGGTGACGTCCTGCCAGCGCAACATGCTGCCTTCGGGGATGTCTCGCTTCAGCGCAACGCCGCTCGCGAGCCCGAGCGGGAGGTAGCCGTGGCTGAGCGATACGGCTGCCGGCTGCTGGCGGCCCCAGACGGTAAACCCGCCTTCACCATCGAGGATCTCGCCGGCGGCGAGCGGCCTCTTGGCGGTGGCGACGACATCGGAAAGGAACGCTTCGGGCGCTCCGGTCGGCTCGCCGCGCAGCGCCACGCTCGCAACGGAGATGCCGAGCTCGAGGCCGATCATGTGGGTCGGGCGATAGAGCGCGGCATAGCGTCCGCTCTTGTCCTGCAGCGTATGGTATTCGCCGAAGCAGCGTCGGGCATAGTCGGTCTCGCCCTCGAACACGACGAACGTTCCCATGGCCAGATGATGGGGCACGTCCTTTTCCTCGCGTGTGACCGACGAGATGACCTCGGTGACGCCGGCTTTCTCGAGCTGGCCGCCCTCCGACCGGGGCTTGAGGACGTCGGCGAGTTCGAAGCGGCTCGCCGGCGGGAAGGTCAGCCCCGTCGATTGTGGCACCAGACCGGTCGCGTTGCAGACGGCCGTCATCTCGATGCCGGACTTGGTGCCGTCGAGGAACGAGTTGAACATCTTCGGATTGATCAGGCTGCGATCGGTGATGCCGAGATAGCGATCGAGGATGCTCCAAACGGTATCGGGCGTGGAGGCGTGATAGCTCGGGTGATATCGCGTGCCCTTGCCGGCGGCGATGACCTTGAAGCCGGCGGCGCGAGCCCAGTCCACGTGCTCGCAGATGAGCGCGGGCTGGTCGCCCCAGGCGAGCGAGTAGACGACGCCGGCCTCGCGGGCGCGCTGGGCGAGAAGAGGGCCGCAGAGCGCATCGGCCTCGACGTTGACCATCACGATGTGCTTGCCCGCGGCGATGGCGGCAAGGCAGAGCCGGATGCCGGTCACCGGATCGCCGGTCGCTTCGATCACGACATCGACGCCGCCGTGGCGGATCATGGCCACGGCATCGTCACCGACGTAGGTGGCGCCGGTCGCGAGCGCGTCGTCGAGCGAGCGGGCGGCGTAGCGTTCTGGCGTCCAGCCACAGACCTCGAGGCGCGCTTTGGCGCGATCCGGTGCGAGATCGGCGAGCCCCACCACGTGCATGCCGGGCGTCGACAGCACCTGGGTGAGGAACATCGAGCCGAACTTGCCGGCGCCGACGACGACGATGCGGATAGGGCGGTTGGCGGCTGCTCGTGCGAGCAAGAGGCGATGCAGGTTCACGTAACGGACACTCCGTGATGGGGCGGCGCGGCCGAGCCGGACGCGGCCGCATTCGAGACGAGCAGCACAGCGGCAGCGTGCGATTCATAGCGTCGAGGCATGGCTGCCGATGGCTTCGGGAAATTCGACTGCGCATCGAGCGAGGACGCTCACATCCTAGGCGCGCTGGCAGGGGGCGGACAAGGCTCGCCGCGCCCCTCGGTTCAGCTCTCTCGCTCGGTGTCGCGCTTGGCCAGCGGGTGGTGCTCTTCGACGAGACGCTTCAGGCGCTCCTCGAGGACGTGCGTATAGATCTGCGTCGTCGAGATGTCGGCGTGGCCGAGAAGCTGTTGGACGGCCCTCAGATCCGCGCCGCGGTCGAGCAGATGACTTGCGAAGGCATGGCGCAGGACATGCGGCGAGACGGCTTCGGGCTGGAGTCCGGCCTCGATGGCAAGCTCCTTGAGCTCGAGCGCGAAACCCTGGCGCGTCAGGTGGCCCTCGTGGCTCCGCGAGGGGAACAGCCAGCGGTTCGAGATCTGGCGCGGTCCGGTCTCGCCCGAGATGGCGGCGACGTAGGCGGCGATGGCGCGCTGGGCGGCGCCCGTCAGCGGCACCATGCGCTCGCGGCCGCCTTTGCCCTTGACCGTCAGCACTCGCGCATCGGATGCCAGCACCTTGCGCGGCAGCGAGACCAGCTCGGATACTCTGAGCCCCGTCGCGTAGAGCACCTCGAGCAGGCAGTGCAGGCGCAAGGCGTGATGCCTCTCGGCCTCCCCCGCCTCCCTCACCCGGCGCTCTGCCGCCGTCAGCAGGCGATCGACCTCGGCCACGCTGAGCGTGCGAGGCAAGGCGCGCTTCTGTCGCGGCGCGGTCAGCCCTTCGGCCGGGTTCTCCTCGAGAATGTCCTCTTCCATGAGGAACCGGAAGAACTGGCGCAGCGCCGACGTGCGGCGTGCGCGCGACGCCGGCGCGAGGCCCGTCTCGCCGGTCCAGGCGATGTAGCCCGCAAGGTCGGCCGGCACGACGTCATGGAGCGAGGCGACGCGCTGGCGCGCAAGGTAGGCGTGGAAGTCGTCGAGGTCGCGGGTATAGGCGTCGAGCGTGTTGCGTGCGGCGCCGCGCTCGGCGGCGAGCATCTCGAGGAACGCGCGGCGCAACTCGGCGTAGCGCTCGACGGGGCCGGGCTCTGACGTGTGCTCTGGAGCGTTCATGCTGCGCTCAATAGGCGATCCGGCGCGGCCAGATGGGAAACAGGGCTTCGAAGGCCAGCCGCCGGGCGTCGGCTTCCAGGCCAGCCGCCTTCAAGGCGCGGATGCTGTCGCCGAGCGCGATCATGTGGGTGTCGGTCGGGCCACCCGGTCCGAGCGAGCGCAGGGTCAGCAGGATGGTCCGCCCGAACGCCTGCGACTTGGCCGCCTTCTGGAGTTCGGACAGCACGCCGGTTTCCGGCAGGTGGCCCCCGGTCGGCTGCGGCGTGCGGCTCGCGGCCTCCCAGAGCGGGATCGGCACGTTGTAGAGAAGCGCGTCGAGGACGGTCGCCACCCGGTGCAGGAGTTCCGGGCTCAGCCGGCCAGCCACCGCCAGTTGCTGCAGCTCGGGCAGCCCCTCGCCGCGTGGCGCGGCGGGCGATGCGTCGGCGATGTCGGCGAGCGCCAGCCAATGCAGGGCGGCGCGGCCCTGCGGCGCGCTTCTGGCGGCGAGGATGACCATGCGGCGGGCCTCGGCCGGCTTGCCGGCGGCGAGCAGGATCTCGACCGCCAGCTCCTCGTGACCGAGAAGGGCGCCGGAGGCCGACACTTCGGCCACGCGCGGCGCCAGGATGAGGGCCACCGGCCCGAGCAGGCCAGCCTGGCGGGCGTCGTCGAGCAACGCGCGCATCAGCCGGACCTTGCGCTCTGGCCGGCGCTCGAGGCGCGCGGACTTGAAGAGCAGCGCACGCTTGAGCGACGGATCGAGCCGCGCCTGCAGGGGATCGGCGAGATCGGCCGCCGAGAAGCCCTGCGCCTCGTAGGAGCGCCCGAGCTCTTGCGGTGGAATGATGTTGAGCCGGGCCGCGGCCTCCGACGCCACGAGGCGCACCCGCACGTCGGCGACCGGACCCGTCGCCAGGAAGGACAGGAGGTCGGGCGTCGCCGCGGCGACGATCTTCAGGGGATCGATGCCGCCGGCCAGCTCCACAAAGCGGTATTCCAGCAGACTGACGCGCTTGGCGCGCGCCAGGCGCGGCGGCTGGCCCGCCGCCATCGCGTCGAGCACGGTCAATGCCACGGGAGCATCGATGCGCGCGTCGCGGATGAGCTCGGCGGCGAGGCCCGCGGCGGCCGTGTCCTCGGAGGCGGCGGCGCAGAAGGCGGCGGTCAGGATGCCTTGCTCCTTGACCAGGCGCGGCAGGTCGGCGCGGGCAAGCTCGGCGCCCTTGATCAGGCCGCAGCCGCGCGCCTTGTCGCCGAGCGAGACGGCAATGCGGGCTGATTGGATCGTGATGATAGCGCCCTTGGTGCCGGCGTTCGTGGTGATGAGATCGGCGGCCTCGCGAACGAGACCCGAGCGATAGAGGGCTTCGATACGCAGCGACAGGAATTGCTCGGGCGAGCCGCCGACGGGGGGCGCGGCATTGGAGGACAGCAGGCGCTTGAGCAACCCTGCGATTGCGGGCGAGCGGGGTGGCAGCGACAGGCGTGACAGTGCGGCGTCGGCGTCGGCCTGGCTGAGCCCGCGCCAAAGCTCGAACGGCAGGCCCTTGCCGTCGGTGCCCATGACAGGCGGCAATTCCCCACGGTCGACGCCACGCTGGCGCTCGCTCGGAGGAGGAAGCGGCGTCGCCTCGGGCGCCGTCGGTCGTGCCGAGGGCGGTTGCCAGCCCGGTTGCTGTGGTTGAGCCCAGGGGCGCTCACTGTCCACCGGCGGAGGCGGCCGCGACGGGCGTGCGCGAGGCGCGGGGGGATCGTCGCCGAAGAACGGCCAGTCCGACTGTGCCGATGCCTGCGGACTGTGCCCTATCCCTGCAAGCAGGGCGCCGAGAGCAACCGCGAGTGCCTTGCGCATGAGCCTTCCATCACTGTCGGCGGATTTTGACGTTGGGCACGGGTTTGGTCTGCTCCGCAGGGACCGGCTCCATGAATACGGCAAGGAAATACAACCCGCCGACGACCAGCGCCCCGAGTGTGCCAGTAATGAACAGGAAGCGGAAAAGAGTCGGCATGCCCTACCCTGCTGCTTTGGAATTCCTTGTGATTCGAACGTGTCCCTATTATGACCCAAAGCGGATCAGACCCCTAGACCGGGCTCGAGCAAGGGGGCGACCGCCTGCCTCGCGAGGCGGGAAGCAGGCACACCCCTCGCGCAATGACCTGGGCAGGCGCAGGGCCGAACGACTGGCGCCGTGCTGCCGGCTGCGCCAACGAGGCTCCAGACCATGAACCGAGTCGATCACAAAGGCGAGGACAACGGCCGGGAGAGCGTGGCCCGGATCCGCGCGCATCTCGGGTCGCGCTCGATCGTCATGGTCGGTCTGATGGGCTGCGGCAAGACCTCCGTCGGCCGCCGGCTCGCGGCGCGTCTCGGCTTGCCGTTCGTCGATGCCGACGAGGAGATCGAGAAGGCGGCGAGCATGTCGATTCCCGAGATTTTCGCCAGCCACGGCGAGCCCTATTTCAGGGAGGGCGAGCGCAAGGTCATCGCCCGCCTGCTGAGCGGCGATCCGATCGTACTGGCGACGGGCGGCGGGGCCTTCATGAATGCCGAGACGCGCGAGTGTGTTCGCGAGCGCGGGGTTTCGGTGTGGCTCGATGCCGACCTCGAGGTGCTGATGCGCAGGGTCTCGCGGCGTGACAACAGGCCCCTGCTCAAGACCGCAGACCCGCGGGCGGTCATGCGCTCGCTGATGAATGAGCGCTACCCCGTGTATGCGACGGCGGACGTGCATGTCGTCTCGCGTGAGGTGGCGCACGAGGTGATCGTCGAGGAAATCATGGCGGCGCTGCTCGCACGCTCGGTCGAGACGACCGGCTCCGGCGCGCACGATCACGCAAGCGAGGGAAAGCAATGACACGTGCAGAGGCCGCCGGGGCGGAGGCTCCGCGGCGGCAGGTTCCGGTGACGCTCGGCGCGCGCAGCTACGACATCCTCATCGGCAGGGGGCTGCTCGCGGGGGCTGCTGCGGAGATCGGTGAGCGGCTCGGCACGGCGCGTTGCGGCATCGTCACCGACGAGAACGTGGCGCGCCATCATCTCGCGGGGCTGGAGACGACGCTGAAGGCAGCCGGCCGCCACGCGGGCAGCATCGTCTTGAGACCGGGCGAGGGTACGAAGAGCTTCGCAGAGCTCGCCGGACTGTGCGAGGGGCTGCTGTGCATGGGGCTCGAGCGTCGCGATCTCGTGGTGGCGCTCGGTGGCGGCGTCATCGGCGACCTCGCCGGCTTCGCTGCGGCGGTGCTGCGGCGCGGCATCCGCTTCGTGCAGATCCCGACGAGCCTGCTGGCGCAGGTCGACAGCTCGGTCGGCGGCAAGACGGGAATCAATACGCCGCAAGGCAAGAACCTCATCGGCGCGTTCCACCAGCCGAGCCTGGTGCTGGCGGATCTCGATGTGCTCGGGACGCTGCCGCCGCGCGAGATGAGGGCCGGCTATGCCGAGGTCGCCAAGTACGGCCTGTTGGGCGATCCGGCCTTTTTTGGCTGGCTCGAGGAGAATTGGCAGGGAGTTCTCGGTGGTGATACGGCGGCCTTGACAGAGGCAGTCGAGACGAGCTGCCGCGCCAAGGCGGCGATCGTCGCCCGCGACGAGACCGAGACCGGCGACCGCATGCTCCTGAACCTCGGGCATACCTTCGGGCACGCGCTGGAAGCCTGGGCGGGGTTCTCCGATCGGTTGCTGCACGGCGAAGCCGTCGCGATCGGCATGGCCATGGCGTTCCGCTATTCCGAGGGGGCCGGGCTTTGCCCTCCGGGCGAGGCGGCGCGCGTCGAACGTCATCTCGAGGCCGTCGGCCTGCCGAGCCGGGTCTCCCAGATCGCCGGCTGGCAGCAGGATCGCCCGTCGGTGGAGCAGCTCATGCGCCTGATGGCCCAGGACAAGAAGGTCAGTGGCGGCCGCATGACGTTCATACTCGTTCGCGCGATCGGCGAGGCCTTCATCACGCGAGACGTGGAGACTGCGCCGCTCAAGGCATTCCTCGAGCAGGCAATTTCGTCGAAAGCCGGCTGACGCGGGGGCGGACGAGAGGACCTTCCGACGCCGCTGCGATTGCGGCCGGCCCGCTTGCGGATATCATGCAGCGGCTGACGTTGCCGTCCGATCATCCCTCAAACCGAATTGTGCCATGCCCATCGAGCTTCTTCTGACACTCCTCGCGGTCGTCCTTCTCCTGGTCGTCTCGGCGATCTTCTCGGGCAGCGAGACGGCGCTGACGGCGGCCTCCAAGGCCCGCATGCATACGCTGGAGCAGGAAGGCAATGCCCGGGCGCGCATGGTGAACAGGTTGATCGCCGCGCCTCATAGGCTGATCGGCACGGTTCTGCTCGGCAACAATCTCGTGAACATCCTGGCCTCGGCGCTGACGACGAGCCTGCTGATCGGCATCTTCGGCGATGTCGGCGTGGCCTATGCGACGATTGGCATGACTCTTCTCATCGTCATCTTCTCGGAGGTGCTGCCGAAGTCCTATGCGATCGCCTATCCCGACCGCATCGCCCTGGCCATCGCGCCGACGATGCAAGTCCTCATTCGGATACTCAGGCCCTTCACGATTACGCTCGAGTTCATCACGCGGGCCATCTTCAGGCTTACGCCGACCGCGCGCGACGACCAGGCGAACATCCTCGCGGCTCACGAGGAGCTGCGCGGCGCCATCGACCTGCATCAGCGGGGCGGCACCGTGGTCAAGCATGACGCCGAGATGCTCGGCGGCGTGCTTGATCTGAGGGAGTTGCAGGTCATCGACGTCATGGTGCATCGCACGAAGATGCAGGCCATCAACGCCGACGACCCGCCGCAGAAGATCGTCGACGAGGTGCTGAAGAGCCAGTACACGCGCCTGCCGATCTGGAGCGAGGGGCCGGAGAATATCGTCGGCGTCCTCCATTCCAAGGACGTCCTCAGAGCCCTCAACAAACTCAACTGGGACATCAAGCGTCTGGACATCGTCGCCCTCGCCACCGATCCCTGGTTCGTGCCGGACGCCACGATGCTCAAGGATCAGCTCAACGCCTTCCTGCGCCGCAAGCAACACTTCGCGCTGGTCGTGGACGAGTACGGCGAGGTGCAGGGGCTCGTTACGCTCGAGGACATCCTCGAGGAGATCGTCGGCCAGATCTCCGACGAGCACGACGTGCAGGACCCCGCCATCCGCCCGCAGGCCGACGGCACGGTCAATGTCGATGGGACCGTGGCCATTCGCGACCTCAACCGGCACATGGATTGGAACCTGCCTGACGAGGAGGCGACCACGATCGCCGGCCTGGTCATCCACGAGGCTCAGATCATCCCCGAGCCGGGCCAGGCCTTCACATTCTACGGGTATCGCTTCGAGATCCTGCGCAAGAGCCGCAATCGCATCACGGCGATCCGCATCACACCGCTCGGCGACAAGCGCAAGGCTCTTACCCAGCCGCCGCAGCCGCCGGTCGAGACGAGCAAAAGCTAACACAAGGAGACGCCATGTCTGCGCCCTCATTGCCGAGCGGCCGCCTCGATCAGGTCGAGAAGCGCACGTTCCTCATCCGGGATTTCGTCCTGGAGAACGGCGTCGTGATGCCGGAGGTGACGATTGCCTACGAGCTCTACGGGGCGCTCGATCCGGGACGCCGCAACGCCGTGCTGATGACGCATGGCTACACGGGCAGCCAGCACGTGGCCGGCACCTATCCCGGCGAGACGACGAGCGGACCGTGGAACAGCCTGATCGGTCCGGGCAAGGCCATCGACACGGACAAGCTGCTAGTCGTCTCGTCCAACATGCTCGGCTCGTCGTTCGGCTCAAGCAATGCGAGCTTCATCGAGCCGGCCACCGGCAAGCCCTATGGCTCGCGGTATCCCGACATCGGCCTCGCCGACATCGTGCGCGCGCAACGCCTCCTGCTCGATCACCTCGGCGTCGAGCATCTGGTGGCGGTCGCGGGCGCCTCGTTCGGCGGCTACCAGGCCTTCCAGTGGGCCGTGAGCTATCCGGACTTCGTCGACGGCATCGTCGCCGTCGCCACGGCTCCCAAGGGGCGCGGCGGCTCGGCAGACGTCGACCGTCTCGTGGCGCGGCTCGCCCAGGATCGCAACTGGAACGGCGGCGACTACTACGATCGCGGCGGGGTGATCGACACCACCACGGCCATGCGCGTCGACACGCTGTTGAGTTATGGCATCGAGGCGCAACTCGCCGGTGCATTTCCCGAGCCTGTCGCGCTGGCGGCCGAGATCGAGCGCCAGGCCCGCGCCTGGGCGCGCCAGTTCGACGCCAACTCACTGGTCATTCTGAGGCGCGCGGCCGTCCGCTTCGACGCGGTGAAGGACTTCGCGCGCGTCAAGGCCAAGGTGCTCTACGTCCTGCTCACGTCGGACGTGCTGTTCCCGCCCGCGATCGCCCCGGACGTCATGGCCAGGCTCGCGGCCGCCGGCATCGACGCCAGCTATGTGGAGGTCGAGACGGACTTCGGCCATTCCGGCTATGGCCGGGCGAGTGCGGGCTGGGAAGCCCCACTGCGTGCGTTCATGCAGCGCCTCGTGGCCTGAAGGCCGATCCTGCGCGGCGGCGTTCATTCTTTATCGGCATTACGATTGCCGGGGCGAACCCCGGTGTTGCCATATTGCCGTGCGCCCCTCCCGATGGGACCCGTCATTCAGGATCGAAATCATGGTTTGCGCGCACGATACCTACGACGTCGTCATCATTGGAGCGAGCTTTGCCGGTCTCGTCGCCGCCCGCACCGCTGCCATGCGCGGGCTCAGGGTGGCCGTCGTCGAAGCGAAGCCTGAAGCGGGCGCGCGCGTCGCGACCACCGGCATTCTCGTCAAGGAGGCCGCCGAAGAGATCGACATTCCCCACGATCTGACCCGGCGCGTCCATGGCGTACGGCTCTATGCGCCGAGCCTCGACCATGTGGATCTCTTCGCACCCGGCTACTTCTTCCTGACGACGCGGACGGCGGCGCTGCTGCGCTGGCTGGCGCGCGAGGCGGTGCGGGCGGGCGCGACCGTCATCTTCGGCGCGAAATTCCAGGGCGCCGAGCGTGACGGCGAGCATTTCATCATGGGCGAGCTCGGCATCCGCGCCCGCTACATCGTCGGCGCCGACGGCGGCCGCTCGCAGGTGGCCAAGGCCTTCGGCCTCGGTCGCAATACGCGGTTCCTCACTGGCCTCGAGGCCGAGTACGAGGGGTTGGAGCGCGTCGATCAGAGGTTTCTGCACTGCTTCCTCGATAGCCGCCTCGCGCCAGGCTACCTCGCCTGGGTGGCGCCGGGGCCGACGGTGACGCAAGTCGGTCTCGCGGTTCACGAGCACGCCAAGGCCGATCTCGGCGCCTTCCAGGCCAGGACGAACGGGTTGTTCGGATATGGCGAGGGGCGGGTGGTCGAGCGGCGTGCCGGACGCATTCCCTGCGGGGGGCTCGTCAGCCCGATCGCGGCGCCGGGCGTGCTGCTCATCGGCGACGCCGCCGGCATGGTGTCGCCGATGACCGGCGGCGGCATTCGCCTGGCCTTCCATTTCGGCCGGCGGGCCGCTCAGGCGATCGGCGATCACCTCCAGCACATGGGGCCGCCTCCCGAGGCCGTGCTCGCCAAGGAGCTGCCGGGCTTCGCGCTGAAGCTCGCCATGCGCCATGCGCTCGACCTCGCACCCGCCAACGCGCTGCTCAACCTCGCCCTCAAGACCAGGCCGATGCGCTGGCTGGCGAGCCAGGTCTACTTCCACAAGCGCGGCGCCAAGGGCATGAGCTTCGCGGAGTTCGAGGCCCGCTTGCGCAGTCTCGATGATGCCGGCGTGGCGCCCCAAAGGCGATCACTCCGCGACATCTGCTGAGCGCGCATCGATTTTCGCTTCGGCCGGCTCGGCGAGCCGATTAAGGTGCCTGTCGCCCGAAAATGCGAAAGGTCGAAGAGCATGGCCGAGTTGTTGAACGCGCTGGGACAGCCGATCGGACGGCCGCTGCCCGGCTGGACGCAGCCGCCGCGCCCCTCGCGCGAGCCGATGGAGGGGCGCTGGTGCCAGCTGGTGCCGCTCGATCCGGCGGCGCACGGTGCGGCGCTCTTCCAGGCCAACAGCCTGGATGTCGAAGGGCGGAACTGGACCTATATGGGCTATGGCCCGTTCGCCACCCAGGCCGACTACATGGCGTGGCTCGAGAGCGTGGCCGGCAAGGACGATCCGTTCTATCTCACGATCATCGACACGCGGTCGGGCGAGCCCGTCGGCGTCGCCACGTACATGCGCATCGATCCGCCCAACGGGGTGATCGAGGTCGGCAATATCAACTACTCGCCGCGGCTGCAGCGGACGCCGGCCGCCACCGAGGCCATGTACCTGATGATGGCCCGCGCATTCGCGCTCGGCTACCGTCGCTACGAGTGGAAATGCGATTCCCTCAACACGCCGTCGTGGCGGGCCGCCGAGCGGCTCGGCTTCCGCTTCGAGGGCATTTTCCGGCAGGCCGTCATCTACAAGGGGCGCAATCGCGATACTGCGTGGCTGTCGGTCATCGACAGTGAATGGCCGTTGCTCGAGGCGGCCTTCAAGGCCTGGCTCGATCCGGCGAATTTCGACGCGTCCGGCGCCCAGCGGCGCGGGCTGCGCGCGTTGCGCGAGCAGACATGATCACGGCCGCGACGGGGCGCTGAGCGACTCGAGGAACGCGACGAGGTCGGCGATCTCGCGTGGCGTCAGTGCGAGCCGTCGCAGGATGCGCTCGCCGTGGACGTGCAGCCGGCTCTCGTCCAGCTCGGAATAGTGGCGCACCACGTCGGCGAGCGTCGCATGGCTGCCGGCGTGCATGTAGGGCGCGGTGCGCACCAGACCGCGCAGTGATGGCACGCGGAACTCGCCCCAGTTGCGGTGCTGGAGCACGACCTGCCGCGTCGCCCAGCCATCGGCGCGGCGCGGATCGTCGTTGAAGCGCCCAAGCAGGGTGTAAGGGCTCCCGCGGAGCCTCCGGATGCCCTGGTGGCGGCCGGGATCGACGCGTTTGCCGTCGATCAGGAACGGCACGCCGGCATCGTGAAACTCGCCGTTGGTGAAGCGCGGGCCGAGATGGCACACCGCGCAATTGCCCTTGCCGATGAACAGCTTAAGTCCGCGGCGGGCGGCGTCGGGATAGCGCGCGGCCGCCGTCACGTCGCCACGCGCCAGCGCGTCGCGGAAGGCGTCGAAGGGGGTCGGGGGTGAGACCAGCGTCTCCTGGTAGGCGGCAAGCGCCTTGCCGATGTCGACCAGGACGAGTTCGTTGTCCGCCGGCGGGGCACGGCCGAATGTCCGGCGATAGGCCTCGGCGAGATCATCGCTGTCGCGCACGAGCGTGCCGACGTGGGCCGCGCTGGCGCCCATCTCGCGCGGGTCGAGGATCGGGCGGATGCTCTGGCCCCAGAGGGTGTCGCTGGCGCCTCCCCAGCCGAACCAGCGGCTGTAGCGGACGTCCAGGAGGCCGGGCGTGTTGCGATCGACGCCGTCGATGGCTGCAGCGCGCATGCGTCCGTCCGCGAAGTCGCGTTGCGGCTCGTGACAGGTCGCGCAGGAGATGGCGCCGACGCGCGAGAGGCGTGGATCGAAGAAGAGCTGCTTGCCGAAATGGGCGGCTGCCGGCGCGCCGGAGACGCGATTGCTGGGGTCGGCTGTCCAGGGCGGAGGCCAGGGGCCGTGGCTCAGGATGCGGCGCACCTCGCCGGCACTGAAGCCGAGCGTCGCGCGCGCTTCGCCGCCGCCCGCCGGACGGGTGCTCGCGGGGAGAAGCGTACAGGCTGCCGCGACGACAGCGAGGGTGAAATTGCGCAGGCGCATCACTCGATCATCAGGGCATGGGCCAATCGGTCGGACTGTCCGCCATGGCGCAACTCGAAGGTCAGCTCCCACTTGCCGGGCATATGAAAGAGAAAGCCCTCGGCGCGGTAGGTGCCATGACCGGTCGCCGTCAGCACGGGGCGGTAGTTCATGCCGTGACGGTGATCTGGCATGTGGGCATCGACCATCACGTAGTCCGGCAAGGTGCGGCCGTCCCTGGCGCAGATCGCGATCTCGAGTGCGAAGCGGCTATCCACCGCGACGGCTGCCGGATTCGGGCGGAAGGCCAGCACGTAGCGCTCGGATTGCAGCGTCGCCGCCGGACGGCCTGCGAGCGGCGGCGTGCAGGCGAGCGCGGGACCCGTCGTCGCCCCGGCGAGCAGAAGCAGCATCGCGCCGACGGCTGGCAGTCGCAGGGCTGGAGCGGGGGCGCGCATCGCGTGCCTTACCGCGTCGCAGGTGCGCTGGTCTTGGGCGTGAAGCTCCCGAACAGCGCCTCGCCGTTCAGATGGGCGATGCGGGCAGCGACATCCGCGGGCAGGTCCTTGAGCCAGGAGCGGGAATAGCTGGCATGCTCGCCGACGTAATGCCAGCGCTCGGGCGTGAAGGTGTCGGTGCCGACCATGAAGCGGTCGGGGAACTCGACGAAGGCGGCCCGCCAGGCGGGCGTCACCTTGCCGTCAGCTGCATGATCGGTGCGGTAGGCGAGATCGCACCAGAGCGTCTTGTGGCGCCTGAGCAGGGCCCGCACCTTCTCCGGCGGCTCGAAGCCAGCGTGCGCCCAAAGAATGCGCGCCTTCGGGTCGTGCTTGAAGATGCGCTCTATCGCTTCCGCGTCGGAGTGGGCGTGCAGAAAGAGGTTGTGCTTGCGCGCGAGCTCGATGACCTTGCGGACGACCGGCAGGTCGGCATCACCGCCGTAGGCGTGGAACTCGCCGACGGCGACGTAGCGGAACTTCGCGAGGCGCTCTTCGATGTAGTCGATGATCTTGGGGTCGCGTACCCAACTTCCGATCAGGCCGCGGCGCGGATAGGGGCGGAGCTCGGCGATGATCAGGTCGGGGGCGAGTTCGACGAGGCGCTGCGTGCCGTCGTCTCCCGAGCTCGATACCAGCGCCCGCTTCACGCCCGCCTTGCGCAGGATGGCGATCGCCTCCTTGGCGGGCAGTACGTCGGCGGCGTCGTGACTGTAGTGGATATGGGCATCGAAAATCGGCAGCTCGGCCGCCCGTGCCCCCGCCGAGGCCATGACCATCGCAAGCACCAGAACAAGCGCGCGCATCATCTGCATCTCCCGGGCAAGGTGGGGTCTGATCCTGGGGGCAGGATACCGGCTGGCGGATGCCGCCGCCAGCCTCGAGGCGACGGCGCCCGCGCACTTATCCGCGAGTGACGTTGGCGATGCGGCTCGGCACGCCCAACTCGCGATGAGCCACTTCGGCAAGCACGGCCACGCCCTTGCGGATGGTCTCGATCGGCGGATTGGCGAAGCAGATCCTGAGCCGGCAGCGGCCCCAATCGGGATCGGTCGCCCATTCGGCGCCGGGATTAATGGCAACGCCCGCCGCCAATGCCGCCTGTGCCAGCTTGGTCGTGTCGACGCCGTCGGGCAGCTTCACCCAGAGGAAGATGCCGCCCTTGGGGATTTCGAACTCCGCCGCCGTGCCGAAGTGCTCGCCCAGGGCCTCGACAAGCGCGTCGAGCTTGGCGCGCAAGGTGCCACGGATCCTGGCAACGTGGGCGTCGAAGTGGCGTGTGCAGTACTCGGCGAGCAGCATCTGCTCGAGCGCGCCGCTGCCCGCATCGGTCTTGCAGGCCAGCATGCGGCTCAGGATATCCCAGCTCGCCACGACGTAGCCGACGCGCAAGGCGGGGGCGATCGACTTGGAGAACGAGCCGACGAAGATCACCTGATCGCTATTGCACATGCCGCGCAGCGCCGGCGGCCGCTCGCCGTCCCACACGAGATCGGAATAGCACTCGTCCTCGAAAATCGGCACGCCGTAGGCCGCCGAGAGACGCAGGAGCTCGCGCCGGCGGTCCACGGGCAGGATCGAGCCCGTCGGGTTCTGGATGGTCGGGATCGTGTAGATGTACTTGGGCTGGATACCCTTGGCCTTGAGATCCTCGAGGATGTTGGCGAGGGAAGTCATGCACAGGCCGTCGCTGTCGAGCGGCGCGCAGACGATCCTGGCGCCGAGCTTGTTGACGCGCGTCATGGCGCCGCCGTAGGTGCCCTGCTCGATGATCACCGTATCGCCCGGGCCGACCAGAAGCTGGTTGACCAGATCGAGGCCCTGCAACGAGCCGGAGGTGATGAGGATCTCGTCGGCTGTGCAGGTGATGCCGGCCTGACGCTCGAGTTTCGCGGCCAGGAAGTCACGCAGCGGGCGATAGCCGAGCGGTCCGCTCTCGAGACCGTAGGTGGCCAGTGTCTTGCCCTCGCGCTCGAGCACGCGGGTGATGGCATCGACCATGTCCTTGACGGGCATGGTGGCGGCGTCGTTGTGCCCGCCTACGAAGTTGTAGGCGGGAAAGCCGTTCCAGCGTGCGGCAGGAGCCGGCAGGCCCGCGCGAAACAGTGTGGCGTAGTCGAATGGCGCGCTGGCCATGGGCACCTCCCTCGGTATGCTCTTCCGGCGTCGCCGGTTGCCCAGCAGCTAGCACCTCTGGTTTGCCTTGGCCAGGGCTGCACCCCCGCAGATGGCATGACGCCACGCCTTCAGGTCGTGTTGCCCAACGGCCACGCGAGGCCGCGATTCGCTGTGAATCGTTCGAAAATCGTATGCCGGGAGGCCGCAAATCATACTAGTGGCGGAGAAATCAATCCCCTAGGGTGCGATCGGTCGAGATGGCAGCGTACGACGCTTCCTTCGAGAACGAGAATCGCATCTTGTCTCCTGAGTTCAGAGTGTGAATTGCGGCTCGGCGGAATTGCGGAAGCAAAGCCGTCAAAGTCAATCACAATTCAGGAGACGCGTATCAGCAAGCTGCATTCGCGCGGGACTTCGTAGGCCCTGAAAACGGAAAACAGACAATGGCAAAGACTCCTGCAAAGCCGGTCAAGACCGACACCGTAACCATGCGCCAGATCGCTACCGCCCTCTCGGAGACGCACGGCGTCACCAAGAAGCAGGCGAACGAAATGCTGACGGACATGGTCGAAATGATCGGCAAGCATCTCAAGAAGGGTGCGCGGATCCGTCTTGCGGGTCTCGGCACGCTGCAGGTGCGCAAGCGCCCGGCCCGCCTCGGCCGTAATCCGGCGACTGGCGAGCAGATCAAGATCAAGGCCAGCAAGAAGGTCGCATTCCGCGCGGCCAAGGAGCTGAAAGAGTCGGTGTGAGCCACGCTCGGCTCCTGTCGGTCGGCGGCACGACGATGGCCGCCGACGAGGAGCGGGATGCGGCCGATGGCGACGCAATGAAGGCGTGGCGCGAGCCGCGCCTTTGTGCTTTTGGCGCGACTGCGGCCGATGGCATTTGAGCGCGTCGATCTCAAGCGTAATGCGCCGCCTCGATCACGCGAGGGCGCTCTCACCACAATCTATCGCGAGCGAGCCGCATCACACTTTGAAATGCTTGGAAAGTTTCAGGCCCTGCGCCTGATAATGACTTCCGATGCCCTGGCCGTACAATGTTTCGGGCACCTCGCTCATGCGCTCGTAGACGAGGCGGCCGACGATCTGGCCGTCCTCGAGAATGAACGGCACCTTGTGCGATCGCACCTCGAGCACGACCCGGGCGCCCGAGCCGCCGGTGCTCGCATGCCCGAAGCCGGGGTCCATGAAGCCGGCGTAGTGCACGCGGAACTCACCGACCAGCGGATTGAAGGGCAGCATCTCCGCAGCGTGCGTCGGTGGGATCGAGACCGCCTCCTTGGAGGCCAGGATATAGAACTGGTCCGGATCGAGGATCAGACGGCGGCTGGCGCTTTCGATCCAGATCGCCTCCCAGTACTCCGAGACCGGGCAGGCGCCGACGCGATCGACATCGACGACGCCCGTGTTTCGCTTGGCCCTGTAGCCCATCAGTCCGCTCGGCTTGCCGCTGTTGGCCGGGGAGAGATCGACCGACAGCGCGATACCCTGATTGATGTCGCCGGTGCCCCCAGATATCAGCGGCTCGCGGCCGTGGAGTTGGCGGAGCGCGTCGTCGCTTTCGCGCGGGTCGCCGCGCCGGAAGCGGATCTGCGAGAGCTTCGAGCCGCGCCGGACGACGATCGGGAAGGTCTGCGGGCAGATCTCCGCGTAGAGCCGTCCCGTGAACCCGCCGGGGATCTGGTCGAAGGCGGCGACCCCGTCGGCGATGACGCGCGTGAAGACGTCGAGCCGGCCCGTCGAGCTCTTGGGATTGGCGGCAGCCGCGATGTCCTCGGGCAAGGCCAGGCTTTCGAGCAGCGGCACGACGTAGACGCAGCCGGTCTCGAGCACGGCGCCGGCGGTCAGGTCGATGACGTGCAGCGACAGATCGGCAAGCTTGGTGGCAACCTCCGTGCCGGGGGCCGGCAGGAAGCTCGCGCGTACGCGATAGGCGACCTCGCCGAGGCGCAGATCGAGGCTGGCCGGCTGAAGCTGGTCGTCGCCGATCGGCACGCTGGCGCGGATATGACCCGCCTCCACGATGTGCCGGAGGGCCTGGACGGGCAGGATGCCCGTACCGGCCGTCCCCGGCAGTGTCTTGGCTGAGGCTCGCGACTTGGCCATCCCGCTCCCTTCCCGCGTGGGCTCGCCGGCGCGGCGAGGGCCTGCCGCCGCCGTCCGCCATGATCCACGGGATGGCCTAACGTGAGCGGCGCGAACGCGCAAGCTCCGGGGTGCCGGCTGCCGCCTGGTTCATGAGCGATCCTCGGCCGGCCCCGCTCACGCCACCTGCGGGGTGAGCAAGCCGCAGCCGTTGGCTCCCGGGGCATTGTAGCGGGCGATGATATCTTCGGTTCCGGCCAGCGGCTTGGGCTTGCTCAGGAGGTAGCCCTGCACCTCGTTGCAGCCTTCGACGCGCGCCGCCAGCAGTTGCTGGACGGTTTCGATGCCCTCGGCCGTGGTCGAGATGCCGAGCGCCTTGGCGAGACCGACCACGGAGCGCAGGATGGCGAGCGAGCGCTTTTCCTCGGGCAGTCCGCGGATGAACGAGCGATCGATCTTGATCTTGTCGAACGGGAAGCTGCTCAAGTAGTTGAACGAGGAATAGCCCGTACCGAAGTCGTCGATGGAGATGCGCACGCCAAGTGCCTTCACCTCCTGGAGCATCTCCATGGCGTGCGGCCCGTCGGCCAGGAACAGGCCCTCCGTGATCTCGACCTCGAGGCGGCGCGGATCTAGGCCGCTGGCTTTCAGCGCGGCGGTCAGCGAGGCTCGGATGCCGTCTCCCTTCAATTGGGCCGGCGACAGGTTGACGGCCACCCGGATGTCCTCGGGCCAGCCCGCCGCGTCGGCGCAGGCCTGCTGCAGCACCCACTCGCCGATGTGAATGATGAGGCCCGTCTCCTCCGCAATCGGGATGAACTGGTCCGGTGGCACCAGTCCGCGCTCGGGATGCTGCCAGCGC
>JAGRKR010000031.1 GCA_020442225.1 Hyphomicrobiaceae bacterium
CATGCCCGCCATCGGCTCGTCCAGCAGCAGGATCTCGGCCTCGGTCGCGAGCGCGCGGCCGAGCTCGACCTTCTTCTGGAGGCCATAGGGCAAGCGGCCGACGGGCGTGTCGCGGATATCGGCGATTTCGAGGAAATCGACGATATCCTCGCATTTCTCACGGTTCTCGCGTTCCTCGCGGGCGGCTTTCGGCGTCTGGATTGCCACTTGCAGGAAGTTGGCGGACATGTGCAGGCGGCGCCCCACGAGGATGTTGTCGATCACCGACATCCGCTTGAACAGGGCGAGGTTCTGGAAGGTGCGCGAAACCCCCTTGCGCGCCACGATATTCGGGCTGATCCGGTCGAGCACCTCGCCGTTGAGGGCGATCGTGCCCTCCTGCGGGCGGTAGATGCCGTTGATACAGTTCAAGAGCGAGCTCTTGCCGGCGCCATTGGGGCCGATGATCGCCCGGATTTCGTGGCGGAGCACGTTGAACGAGGTATCGGTGATCGCCTTCACGCCCCCGAAGCTGAGCGAGATGTTCTTCACCTCGAGCACGGGATCGCCGATGGGAAAATTTCTGGCCTGCGTCATGTCTGTCCTGCGCTCTGTTCAGGCGGGCGAGCCGGCCTGGTCGTGGTGAAGGTCGGGATGCATGGCGCTCTCCTCGCGGAGCACGTCGCGGAAGTTCTTCCGGCCCGCCTTGGATATCCCGAGGTAGAGGTCCTTGACCTTGTCGTCGCTGAGCAGGTCCTTGGCGGTGCCATGCAGCATCACGTGGCCGGTTTCGATGATGTAGCCGTAATCGGCATTGCGCAGCGCGACGTTGGTGTTCTGCTCGGCCAGCAGGATGCTGACGCCTTCCTTCTGGTTCAGCTCGTTCACGATGTTGAAGATCTCGGCCACCAGCTGGGGCGCGAGGCCCATCGAAGGCTCGTCCAGCAAGAGCATCTTGGGCTTGGCCATCATGGCGCGCGCCACCGCCACCATCTGCTGTTCGCCGCCCGAGGTATATCCGGCCTGGCTTTTGCGCTTGTCGCGCAGGCGCTTGAAATAGGTGTATATCTTGTCGAGCTCGTTGCGCATGTCGGCCTTGGACAGCCTGCGCGAAAAGGCCCCGGCGATGATGTTCTCCTCGACCGTCAGGTGGCCGAAGCAGCGCCGCCCTTCCAGCACCTGGACCATGCCGAGGCCGACCATGTCGGCCGGGTTCTGGTTGCGGACCGGCGTGCCGTCATAGGTGATGGTTCCCTTGGTGACCTTGCCGCGCTCGGCGGCGAGCATGGTCGAGACGGCTTTCAGCGTGGTGCTCTTGCCGGCGCCGTTGCCGCCCAGAAGGGCCACGATCTTGCCGCGCGGAACGCGGAGCGACACGTTGTGAACCGCCGCGATCACGCTGTCATAGATCACCTCGATACCGTCGATATCGAGAATGTTGTCGGTGTTCTCGTTCATGGCTTCCCTGCGTTTCGCTGCAGCCGGCCGCATCCGGCCCCGGCAATCAAAGGCGCATCGCTGCGCCCTTGATCCTGTTGTCAGGCGATTTCCAGCCGGTCAGGTCACGGACAGGTCCGGGGCGTGAGGTTGTTTTCGGCGGCGAACTTGGCCGCCGAGGCCTCGACGAGACCGCGGATGAAGGCCGGATCGAGCGGGGCCTCCCAGCCGGTCACCTGCTGGAACTTCTTGCCGTCCCACTGCATCATCGCGAACTTGCCCGCGCCTTCGTGGTTCTCGCAGGAGATCGCGAAGGGCGCGATCATGCCGCCGACGCCCAGCTCGGCCAGGTGCTCTTCGGTCATGTTCAGGGCCTCGTAGCCGTCGCGGAACTCGGGCCCCGTGACCGCCTTACCGACCTTGTTGTGGATGCGCTGTGCGTTCTTCAGCGCCTCGACCCACATCACGGCGGCGCCAAGCCCGCGATTCCAGTAGACCGACCCGATGCGGTTCTG
>JAGRKR010000277.1 GCA_020442225.1 Hyphomicrobiaceae bacterium
AGGATCTCGATCTCGGCCTTGCGGCCGCTCGGATCACCGATCAGAACCTCGACGATCTCCTCGAAATTCAGCAGCCAGTAGGGCAACTGCATGTTGCGGGGGCTGATGACCTCGGCCCACTCGCTGAATGCGGTGGCGTACTCGTTGTGGGGGTCCAGCAGCACGATGTGGGCGGCCGGGTTCTTCTCCAGGATCGAGCGCAGGATCAGCGCGGTCGTGCACGACTTGCCGGTGCCGGTCGTGCCCAGGATGGCGAAGTGCTTGCCCAGAAGATCGTCGACCTTGATCATGGCCGGGATGGAGGCGTCCTGGCGAATGGTGCCGACGCGAACGGCGCCCTTCATGTCGCCGCAGAAGGCGTGCTCGAGCTCGCGGTTGGTGGCGACGCGCACGCGGTCGCCGAGTGAGGGATAGGCCGTTACGCCGCGGTTGAAGTAGCCGATGGTGCCGTCATTCTTCTTCGGCAGCTCGCCGACGAGGCCGAGCTCGGCGATCCAGATCTCGCTGTCGCCCTCGCGCTGCGCGGGAACCGGCACGCTGAGCGCGGAGACGACCGCCAGCACGATCGTGGTCAAGGTGTCGATGGCCAGCAGGGTGCCCATCTCCGGGCGGACCGCCGGGCCGATGCGGCCGGACTCGCTGCCATTGTCCAACATGACGATGGCCTTCGCGCCCGTCACGGAGACGATGCGACCAATCGAGCCATCACTGATGACGCCGGACCGCTCGTCGTAGCCGGTATGAAGTTGCATTCCCTCTGGCCCCTCAATTGGCTCTGGCCCGGACTCAGGCCGTCACCTCACCCCTGTTGGCCTTGCCTGCGTCCGCTGCGCGCGGCACCAAGCCGGCCGTCTCGATCTGCTGAACGTTACGCATGGGCAGGCTGACGGTGATCAGCGTGCCTTTCGTCTTGACGCTTTCGATATCCAGGGTGCCGCCGTGCAGCTCGATCAGGGCCTTGGCGATGGGCAGGCCGATGCCGCTGCCTTCCCGCCAGCGCGTCCGGCTGCCGTCCACCTGCCCGAAGGCGCTGAGCGCGACGCGAATCTCGTCCTCGGTCATGCCGACGCCGGAATCGCGCACCGTGATCACCACGCGGTTGTCGCGGGCGAGCTCGGCCATGACGTCGACGCGACCGCCCGTCAGCGTGAACTTGATGGCATTGCCGATGATGTGGGCGAAGGCCTGCTTGATTTTGTTGGCGTCACCGGAGACGGACGGCAACTTCGGGTCGAACCGGTGGCTCACCACGACTCCGGCCTCGCGCGCCTCGTTCCGCAGGCTGCTGAGACAGGCGGAGAGCACCTCCTCGATGACCACCTCGCGCTCGTCGATCGTATGCGCGCCACTCTGCAGCTTGGTCAGGTCGAGGATGTCGTTGATGACGGAGAGAAGATGCTGGGCGGCATCGTGAATGAGCTTGGAGTATTCCACGATGTCGTTGTTCGCGAGGGGCCGGGCCTCGTGCGATTTCAAGATCTTGGAGAAACCGATGATCGTGTTGAGCGGCGTCCTGAGCTCATGGCTCATATTGGACACGAACTCGGACTTGACGCGGCGGGCGAGCTCCGCCTCGATGCGGGCGGCCTGCTCGGCGGCGCGGGTGCGGCTGCGCAATACGGCATCGCCAAGGAGCGTCGCATACTCACTCAGAAGCGAATGGCCTCGGTTGCCGCCCGTCGCGCCGTTCAACATGGCGTGGATCCACCAGAATTTGCATTTCCCACGCGCAGAGTAGAGCTTAACACATAACCAGAGGTAAACGAACAACGTCCATATATCGGTGGTCGTCGCAATTCGTGAATTTGGCGTTGGGACGCATTGCATCCGCACTCCTTGTGTGACTTACAGGAGCCTCGGCGCCGGGCCTGGCGGTGGTCGCTCCGTACGCGTCTTCGCGACCAGCGTCCGGATTTCGCCCGGGAGCACGCCGTGCCGGCGACGGGTGTGCGCCATCCGGCGCTGAATGAGGCCGGCACTGAACGAGGACAGACATCTTTCATGCGACGCCTCCTTCTGACAGGGCCTGCCAGCACGGCGCTTGCCGCTCTCACGCTGCATCTGGCCGGACCCGTGCGCGGCAGCGAGCCCGCCGCTGCGACATCATGGCGTCCCGGGCAGGGCGCCGCCGCTGGCCTCCTGATCGCAACGATCGAGGCCGACGCGCAGGACACGCTCGCTCTCGGACGGCTTGCGCATGCATCGGACATGGCCGTGCTGGTGGTCGAGGCCGCTGATGGCGTCTGCACGGAGTCGCGGCGCCTCCTGCTCGTTCTGCAGCAGGCGGGCGTGCGAGGCGCAGTCCTGGCGATCAATACCCCGTCGCTGGCGGCGCTGTCCGAGGACCTGCTCGCGGCCGTTATCATCGATTTCGAGGCCGTGTCGCTGGCCGTGGGCATCGAGCCGCTGGCCGCCGTGCCCATCGCCGCCCAAGAGGGCGCGAACGTGCTGCGGCCGGCAGGTGAGGCGGCACATCACGACCGCCGCTCGCTGCTCGACACCGTGTTGTCGGTCGCACCCAGCGCCTCACCCCGGCCAGCGGCCGTCCGGCTCCGGGTCGAGCAGGACCTCGGACGGGCTGGCAAGCTCGCCTCCGTTCGGGCGGCGGTGGCCTCGGGAGCGCTCACGCCCGGCGCCGCGATCGTCACCCTGCCGGGCGGCGCGCTCGGACGGGCGGTCGAGGTGCAAGCGGTCGGGAGCGCCGGCCCCGAGCCCCTCGTCGAGGTTGCCGTCGAGACGGACGCTCCCATCCCTGCCGGAAGCATACTCGCCGAGGCAGCGCATCGCCCGGAGCTCGCCGACCAGGCCGCGGCGCACATCGTGTGGACGGGCCGCTGGCCGCTCCTGCCGGGTCGCTCGTACGTCGCGCGCTCGCCGCTGTGGACGGTCAACGCCAGCGTCAGCCGCCTCAAGCACAAGATCAGCCCCGACACCATCGATCACGTGGCGAGCCACACGCTGAGCCAGGGCGAGGTCGGCTCGTGCAACGTGGCGTTCGAGCGCGAGGTGGCGTTCGACCCGGCGGACGAGAACCCCGCCACCAGCCGGTTCGAGCTGGCGGATCGCCTGACCGGCGAGATCGTGGGGCTCGGCTACATCGACTTCCCGCTCCGCCGCGCCACGAACATTCACTGGCAAGCGCTGGCCGTGGACAAGCCCGCGCGCGCGAAACTCAAGGACCAGCAGCCCTGCTGCCTATGGTTCACCGGCCTGTCGGGATCCGGCAAGTCGACGGTCGCCAGTCTCCTGGAAAAGCGGCTGCACGCGCTCGGCCGCCATACCTATACGCTCGACGGCGACAACGTCCGCCACGGCCTGTGTCGCGACCTCGGTTTCACCGATGCCGACCGCGTCGAGAACATCCGGCGCGTCGCCGAGGTCGCACGGCTTTTCGTCGAGGCCGGCCTGATCGTGATGGTGTCGTTCATCTCGCCCTTCCGGGCCGAGCGTCAGCTCGCACGCGATCTTTTTCCTGCGGGGGAGTTCGTAGAGATCTTCGTGGACGCCCCGCTCGAGGTCTGCGAGGCCCGCGACCCGAAGGGGCTCTATCGCAAGGCCCGCAGTGGTGCGCTGAAGAACTTCACCGGCATCGATTCCGCCTACGAGGCGCCGGTCAGCCCGGAATTGCGGCTCGACGCCGCCAGCCAACCGGCCGAGGCGCTTGTCGAGCATGTGCTCGACGAGCTCAGAGGTCGCGGGTTTGTCTAGGATGCGATCGCCCGAGCGGGGTGCGCATGGCGCACCCGGCGAGGACGTGAATCGCATCCTTCATACAAAACCCTCACGCAATCGCCCGAGCGGGTGCGCGTGGCGCACCCGCCACCGAGCATGAGTGCGGTGCGTGACCTCGAGGCATCGCCTGCGCAGGCCGGCGACGGCGATCACACGCCGGCCTGCCGCATCGGCCGAGCCTCAGCTTTCGCGCGGCCCCTGCATGGCGCGAAGCGCCGCCTCGATGCGCCGCCAGTCGCGCGCGCTGTCCGCCTCACCTTGGGCTTCGAGCACGTTGGCCTTCTGCGCCGCCTCGGCGATCGCCTTGACGCCATGCGCCTCGAACAGCTTGCGGGCGTGCGCGTGCACCTCGGTTGCATCCATGGTCTGGTCCTCCTTGGCTTGCCCCCGCCTCCCGACATATGGTCGAGCTAGCAGCCATGACCAACCTGCGTCTTGCGGCACGTCAATCGAGCGGCCCGACAGCTCGACAAAGCCGGCGACTTGCCCTATCCGGACCCGCAGTGCGTCCGGCCCTGTCGTGTCGTCATGGGCGCGCGAGACCCAGTCACGAGGGAGCCCAGCCATGGAAATGGTCGGCGAGAGCCGTATCGCCGCGAGCCGCGAAGTGGTCTGGGCCGCGCTCAACGATCCCGACGTGCTCCGTCGCTCGGTGCCCGGCTGCCAGGAGCTGGAGCAGGTCTCCGACACTGAGTTCACGGCCAAGGTGGTCGCCAAGGTCGGCCCCATCAAGGCGAGCTTCAAGGGGCGCGTTACGCTGGCCGACATCAAGCCGCCGGAGAGCTACACGATCAGCGGCGAGGGCCAGGGCGGCATCGCCGGCTTCGCCAAGGGCGGCGCCGAGGTGGCGCTCGAAACGCTGGAGCCCGAGCTCACACTCCTGCGCTACACGGTGAAGGCCAGCGTCGGCGGCAAGATCGCGCAGCTCGGATCGCGGCTGATCGCCTCGACCGCGAAGAAGATGGCCGACGAGTTCTTCGCAAAGTTCGCCGAAGTGGTCGCCGGCGACCAGGGCGCGCCAGCTTCGGGCTCTGGCTGAACCCATGTTCAGCACAGCGCCATCATGTCGCTAAGATTAGTTCATCTTGCGTTCATAACTGATTGAATTTTCATAACTTTATTCCATTCAACCGCAATTGTGTGACGTGCGTCACTCCTGCTTTCGCGACTCCCTCCCGAAATGTCCGATTACCGGCCCATGACGGGCCAGGACAGAGAGACGAACACAGGAAGGAGTACTCGAAATGCGTAAGATCATGTCAGGGCTCGTCGCCGCCGCCATCGCCGCCACCACGCTCGGCGCTGCCGTGCCGGCCGAGGCTCACCGCGCCAAGATCGTCGTCAAGCCGCGCGTCGCCAAGGTGATCGTCGTCAAGAAGTGGCCGCGCCATCGCGTCTGGGTCGGCGGCCCCGTCTTCAAGGTCCGCCACGGCACCTGCTGGCGCTACAAGCGCATGTACTTCGACACCGGCCGCAAGTTCTGGCTTGGCAAGTACTACCGCTGCAAGCGGGTCTACTATTGAGCCGTCCTTGCAGCAAGGACATCGCGTGAGTGAAACCGGGGCACGGTCGCCAAATCCCAGATGACCGGAGACCGTGCCCCTCGAGCCTCCCGAGGCAGGATGGCGAGCCGCCGGCTCAGCCTCCTGCCCATGGCTATTCGCCGCGAAACGCCGGGGCGCGCTTGGCCGCGAACGCCGCCTGCCCTTCCACCCAGTCGGCGCTCGCGTTGATCGTGTCGACCTGGGCGCGGGCGATGCCGGCCGCTTCCGTCGGCCCCTTGGGCAGGACCGCCGCCGCGAAGCGTTTCAACATGCGCGAGGGGATGGGCGCCGTTTCGGCGATGCGCCGGGCATAGTCCATGGCCGCCGGCATGAGCTGATCCTGCGGTACGATCTTGTTGACGTAGCCGACCTCGTAGGCGCGCTGAGCGTCGATCGCCTCGCCCACGAGCAGCAACTCCATGGCGATCTTGTGCGGGATGCGCGCCGCGAGATTGGCGATGAGCCCGCCGGAAAATCCCACCTTCACCTCGGGATAGGAGAACCGGGCGGACTGGGCGGCGACGAGGATGTCGCACATGGTCGTCAGCACCATTCCGCCGCCGACCACCCAGCCGCTCACCGCGCCGACCACGGGCTTGTCGACGGGCACGCCGATGCCGGGGATCGCGCGATAGAGATCGTGCGGAACGGCCTTGAGATCGGCGCCGGCAGAGAAGGCCTTCTCCCCCGCACCGGTCAGAACGGCCACGCGATGCTCGTCGCTCACCATGAAGCGCTTCCAGGCCTGATGCAGCCCTTCGACCAGCTCGGCATCGAGCCGGTTCATGCGTGCTGCGCGATCGAGCGAGATGATCGCCACATTGCCGTCGCCCGTATAGCTCACCGCCGCGTCGCCCATCCGGACCTCCCACAAACGCCTGTCGCTGACTTGCCGGCGGCCGGCCATTGACGCCGCCACCGTTCGGCCGTCATGCTCCAACTCGCGGCCCGGTGCAACTCGGCACTTGTGCGAAAGGACACGGCCCCATGGCGCGCGGAGCGTCGGACATGCTCGTTCTGGGATGTGGCGCCGGCTTTTCGTCGGACCGCCTCGAGCCGGCGGTGGCGCTGGCGCGCTCCGGTCGCATCGACTACCTCGTGTTCGAGTGCGTCGGCGAGCGCACGCTCGCCTTCGGCCATCGCGACCGGCGCGCCGATCCTGCGGCCGGCTACAACAGGCTGATCGCCCCGCGCCTTGCCGCGACGCTGCCGCATTGCCGTACGCACGGCACGCGCATCGTCACCAACATGGGCTCCGCCAATCCGCAAGCCGCCGCGCTGAAGGCCCGGGAGGTGGCGCGATCCGTCGGCGCCGAAGGCACGCGCATCGCCTACGTGGAGGGCGACGACCTCACCGCCGCCGTCACGGCGGACTGGGAGCTGCCGGAGATCGGCACCACCGTCGGCGGCTTCGGCCGTGAGGTGGTCGGCGCCAACGTCTACCTCGGGGTCGAGCATCTGCTGCCCGCCATCGCCAGCGAGGCGGACGTGGTCATCACCGGCCGCTGCGCCGATCCCTCGCTGTTCCTCGCCCCGCTGGTCGCCCGTTTCGGCTGGGCGCTCGACGACTGGGACCGCCTCGCGCGCGGGACGGTCGCCGGTCACCTTCTCGAGTGCGGCATGCAGGTCACCGGCGGCTATTTCGCCGATCCGCCGTTCAAGTCGGTGCCGGAGCTCGCGCGCTGCGGCTACCCGATGGGCGAGGTGCGCGCCGATGGCGGCCTCGTCGTCACAAAGCTCGACAGCGACGGCGGCTGCGTCACCTTGCAGACCGTGAAGGAGCAGCTTCTCTACGAGGTGCACGATCCGGCGGCCTACCTCACTCCCGACGTCACCGCCGACTTCTCGTCCGTGACGCTGGCGGACCATGGCCGGGACCGTATCGCCGTTTCGGGCGCTCGCGGACGCCCTCGCCCCGACACGCTCAAGGTCACGATCGGCTTCGACGGCGGCTGGCAGGGGGAAGCAGGCATCAGCTACGCGGGTCCCGGCGCCATCGAGCGCGCTCGGCTCGCCCGCGACATCCTCGACGAGCGCCTGCGCGTCGTGCTCGCCCTCGACGGCGCGCTGCGGATCGACCTCGTCGGCATCGCGGCGCTGCACGCGACGCCCGAGCAGGGGCGGCGCAACGTCGTCACGACAGAAGATGTGCGCGTCCACACAACGTTTGCGAGCGACGACCGCGCCGCCGTCGAAAAGGTGCTGTGGGAAGTCGAGTCGCTGCTCTGCTGCGGGCCGGCCGGCGGCGGCGGATTCCGGGGCCAGATCGTGCCACGCATCGTCACGCAATCCGCCTATGTGCCACGCGGCAGCGTGCAGGCGCGCACGGAGGTGATCGTGGCATGAGCCGGCGCGTAAAGCTGCGCGAGATCGCCCACGCCCGAGCCGGCGACAAGGGCGACATCTCCAACATCTCGCTCTGGGTGTACGAGCCGCGCCACTTCGCACTCGTCAAGGCGCAGGTGACGGCCGAGCGCGTGAAGGCAGCGCTGGCGCCGCTCGTGCGCGGTGCCGTCGAGCGTTACGCCCTCGACCACCTGCACGGGCTCAACTTCGTCCTGCATGACGCACTCGAGGGCGGCGTCAATACCTCGCTCAATCTCGACTCGCACGGCAAGTCGTGGAGCTTCCTGCTGCTCGGCCTCGAGGTCGAGATCCCCTGAGCCGGCGCGTCAGCCTGTCACCGCGTGCTTGAGCTTGAGCACGGCCTGATCAGGCCCGGTCAGTGGCCTGCGGCCGGTCGCCTCGAGCACCGCCTCTGCCGCGCCCGTCATCGAATACTGGCCGAGCACGATCGTGGCGTCACCGGCTGCGGCAGCGGCCGCCGCGATGAGCGTGTCGTGGCGGTCCCGGTCGCCGGCACGCACCGCGTCCAGGGCATCGGGAACCAGCCTCACCTCGGCCGCGCCCGTGTGCCCGAGCTTCGGCGCCAGCTCCCTGAGCTGCGTCGAGAGCACGCCGATGGACGGCCCGAACGTCACGAGCACGACGACGTTGCCGCCAGTCCTCAGCGCAGCCTCGAGCACCGCCTCGTCGGGGCGATAGACGGGGATGGCCAGTCGCGCCTTGACGGCCTCGATCTCGTCGGCGAAGGCGGAGCAGGTGAACAGGATGCCCTCGGAGCCGATATCGAGCGCGTAGTCCGCCAGCCGGCCCAACCGCTCGTGGAAGCTCGGCCCGCCGTAGCTCGCAGCATCACGGTCGGGCTGGAGGGATTCATCGAGCAGGCTCACCGGCCTGGCCTGCGGCCAATGCGAGCCGAACGCGGCGACGACCGGAGCGATCGCCAGAGAGACGGCGTGGATGAGTGCGATCCTCGGGCCAGTCATGAAAACCTCGCTGCTGCAGACGCGCTACGGATGGCTGCAACGAAACCCACCGTGGCCGTCTGGTCAAGCGCAGACGTCGCCGCTAGGCTCGGCCGCAAAGCTCGCAACCTGAAGGATGCCGACCCATGACGCAGAAACTCGACCGCGCCGCCCTCGATCAACTCTTCCTCGAGGCGCGCACACACAATGCCTGGCAGGACAAGGACGTGCCGGAGGCGCTGCTGCGCGAGCTCGTCGAGCTGATGAAGATGGGGCCGACCAGCGCCAACTGCTCGCCCGCGCGGCTCGTTTTCCTGAAGTCGCAGGCCGCCAAGGAGCGGATCGCGCCATTCCTCTCGGAAGGTAATCGCAAGAAGTCGCTGGCGGCCCCCGTCATCGCCATCATCGGCCACGACCTCGCCTTCTACGACCACCTCCCGAAGCTCTTCCCGCACAACCAGAGCGCCCGGAGCTGGTTCACCAGCAGCCCCGAGCTTGCCAGGGAGACGGCCTTCCGCAACGGCTCCCTGCAAGGCGCCTACTTCATGCTCGCCGCCCGCGCGCTCGGGCTCGACACCGGCCCGATGTCCGGCTTCGACAATGCCAAGGTCGACGAGGCCTTCTTCGCCGGCACGCAGGTCAAGTCCAACTTCCTGTGCAATCTCGGCTATGGGGACCCGGCCGGCCTCTTCCCACGCTCGCCGCGCTTCGCCTTCGACGAGATGGCGAGCATCCTGTGAGACGCCACGCATGACGCTGCTCGCCTTCGACACCTGCTTCGGCGCCTGCTCGGTGGCCGTGCTGGCGAAAGGACGCCTGACGGCCCGCTTCGAGGAGATGCGCACCGGGCACGCCGAGCGCCTGATGCCCATGATCGCCGAGACGATGGCGGCGGCGGGGCTCGCTTTCGCCGAGCTCGAGCGCATCGCCGTGACGGTCGGGCCTGGCTCATTCACGGGGGTCCGGGTCGGCATCGCGGCGGCGCGCGGGCTGCGGCTGGCGCTCGCCAAGCCGGTGGCGACGGCGACCAGCCTCGAGCTCGCGACAGCAACGGCGCGCACCTGTCTGGCCGCCAGCGGCAGCAGTGCACAGGACGCACGCCGGCTGGCCGTCGCCATCGAGGCGCGCCGCGGACAGGTCTACGTCGAAGCCCCGCTCACGGGCCGCGACGACGCGAGGCCTGCCACACGACTGCTCGCAGTCGACGAAGCGGCGGCCATGCTCGGGCGTGGCCCCATCGTCGTCGTCGGCTCGGCAGCCGCCGCGCTCGCAGCCGCCATCCAGGCTCAGGGCGGGACGGCAGAGGCGGCGCTGCCCGATCTTCAACCCGATGCCCGACACCTGCCGGAGCTCGTCGCCAGCCGGCCCGACGAGCCCGGGCCGCCACATCCGCTCTATCTGCGCGAGGCCGACGCCAAGCCGCAGACGCAGGGCCTGCGGGCGGACCGGTGAACGCCATGCCGGCGACCGCGGCCAGCGCCGCCCACATCCGCCGCGCTCTCGCCGACGACAGCCGACGCCTCGCCGCGCTGCACGCCCGGAGTTTCGACGATGCCTGGGACGAGGCTGCCATCCGCGGGCTGCTTGCGGGCCCGGCCACTGTCGGTTTCCTGGCAATCCTCGACCCCGGCGCTGGCAATGCCGATGCCGGCCTGCTCCTGGCGCACCTCCATGCGGACGAGGCGGAGGTGTTGACGCTTGCCGTGGCGCCCGGCCTCCGCCGCCAGGGCCTGGCCGTCCGGCTCGTAGAGGCGCTGGCGGCCGACGCCCTTGGTCGGGGAGCCGGATCGATTATATTGGAGGTCGCCGCCGACAATTCCGCCGCGCTCGCGCTCTATCGCCGGCTGGGCTTCGTCGAGGCCGGCCGCCGTCGCGGCTACTACGCGCGCGCCGGTCGCGCGGCGGTCGACGCGCTGGTGCTGCGGTCAGTGTTGACGGGGACGGGCCTCCCGCTCAGGACTGGCGGCGCACCTTGAGGAGACGACCGGGGAGCACGTAACACGCCATGTTGCCGAGCCTCAGAGCCGTCACCGTCCTCACGGGCTTCTTCCTGCTGACCGTGACGCTGATCCCGGTGCAGGCCGCTTTCAAGCGCCTCAGCCCGCGGCGCGCCCGCACCCTGCCCAACTGGTATCATCGCCGCGTCTGCCGGTTGATCGGCGTCAGGATCGAGGTGGACGGCGAGCTGCACAAGTCGAACGGCGTGCTCCTCGTATCGAACCACATTTCCTGGCTCGACATCCCCGTGCTTTCCGCGGTGGCGCCCGTCTCGTTCGTGGCCAAGCGCGAGGTCGGGACCTGGCCGTTCGTCGGCACGCTCGCACGGCTGCAACGCAGCGTCTTCGTCGATCGCGAGCGCCGCACGGCCGTCGCCGGCACGACCAATGAAATCCTCGCCCGCCTGAAGGCCGGCGACAACGTCGTGCTGTTCGCCGAGGGCACGTCGAGCGACGGCAATCGCGTGCTGCCGTTCAAGACGTCGCTGTTCGGGGCGGCGAAGCCCGGCAAGAGCACGCCCGGTGCAGGCGAGGACGGCGACGTGGTCGTGCAGCCGATGGCCATCGCCTATACCGGCCACCACGGCCTGCCACTCTCGCGCCGGGAGCGGCCGATGGTCGCCTGGTACGGCGACATGGAGCTGGCCGGCCATGCCTGGGAGCTCTTGAAGAGCGGCCCGCTCGAGGTTCGCATCTCGATCGGCACACCGGTGCCGCTGACCGATTTCGCCGACCGCAAGGATCTCGCCCGCTACACGGAAGTGCACGTCCGGCATCAGATGGCGGCGCTGCTGCGCCACCAGACGCCCGGCGCGGCGCGTCAGCCAGGCCCGGATGCGACCACGGCGGGCTTGCAGGATCAGGTTGGATCTGCAATGGAGAGCGGCCGGGATGCCGCCACGGACGAGCGCAGAACGAGCCGCCCGTCAACCGTCGGTTAGCCATGTCGCAGCCGCTCGGGTATGGATTGCTGCCGGAGTAACCAAACCAGAATATCGCCGGGCTATCGTTTCGGCATCGCAGACCAGACAGAGGACCAGACAGACGTGACGCCGCCGAACGATCGAAAGTCGAGCGCCGGCCGCCGCGTTCTGGTGAAGACGTTCGGCTGCCAGATGAACGTCTACGACTCCGAGCGCATGACCGAGCTGCTCGCAGGCGAGGGGCTGGCGGAGACCGGCGCGCCCGAGGAGGCGGACGTCATCGTCCTCAACACCTGCCACATCCGCGAGAAGGCCGGCGAGAAGGTCTACTCCGAGCTCGGGCGTCTGCGTCGCGTCAAGGAGGAGCGCAGCGCGCGCGGCCTCGACACGATCATTGCCGTCGCCGGCTGTGTTGCCCAGGCCGAGGGCGCCGAGATCGCCCGTCGCGCCTCCGTCGTCGATCTCGTCGTCGGCCCGCAGAGCTATCACCGCCTGCCGGACCTCCTGGCGCGCGCGGCGAAAGGCGGCGAGGCGCTGATCGAGACCGAGTTTCCGCCCGAGGACAAATTCGGCCAGCTTCCGGCCCGCACGCGCCGCGGAGCGGCTGCCGCCTTCCTGACCGTGCAGGAGGGCTGTGACAAGTTCTGCACGTTCTGCGTCGTGCCCTATACACGCGGCATGGAGCTGTCGCGTCCCGTCTCCGACGTCGTCGACGAGGCGAGCCGGCTGGTCGACGGCGGCGCCCGCGAGCTGACGCTGCTCGGGCAGAACGTGAACGCCTATCATGGCGACGGCCCCGACGGCCGCCCTTGGCCCCTGGCGCGGCTCATTGCCCGCCTGGCCGACGTGCCCGGCCTCGAGCGCATCCGCTACACGACCAGCCATCCCCGCGACATGAGCGACGACCTGATCGCCGCCCACCGCGACATCGCCAAGCTGATGCCCTACCTGCATTTGCCGTTTCAGGCCGGCGCCGACCGCATCCTCGCAGCCATGAACCGCAAGCATACGGCCAGGGACTATCTTTCCCTGATCGAGCGCCTGCGCGACGCCCGGCCGGACATCGCCCTGTCGACGGACATTATCGTCGGCTTCCCCGGCGAGACGGCTGCGGAGTTCGCGGCGACGCTCGGCGTCGTGCGCCACGTCGGTTTCGCGCACGCCTACACGTTCAAGTACAGCCCACGCCCCGGCACCCCGGCGGCCGCCCTCGACGAGCAGGTGCCCGAGGCGGTCAAGACCGAGCGTCTCGCCCAGCTTCAGGACCTGATCGGCGAACAGCAAGCCGCTTTCAACGCCAGCTTCGTCGGCCGGCGCATGCCGGTCCTGTTCGACCGCCAGGGCCGCGCCCCCAACCAGCTCGTCGGCCGCTCGCCCTACCTGCAATCCGTCCACGCCGATGCCAGCGGGGAGTACCTCGGCCGTCTCGTGGATGTGGAAATCTCCGGCACGGGCCCGAATAGCCTCAGCGGCGTCATCAAAGCGGCATGACTCTGCCCTATGGCGCGTGTGTTAGAGTGCGATTGAGCGGGTTTGCGGCGCTCATCGCTGCGATCGAGCGCGCGGAGCGGGCTGTTCCTCTATGATTTTGAGCGTGATTCACGACTTTGGCACATCGCGAATGCGATTCCATCGGGATCGATCACACTCTAGGCTGCGAGTCGTGGTCGCCGAGAGCTGTGTCTTGATCGAGGAGGTCGCTGATTGACAGGTGTCCGCGGGCCAGCCGCCACCGCTGGCGGAGGCAAAACCGGCCGCGCGAGCGGTGCTGACCAGCATCGGCTCTCGGTCTCGTTCGAGGACAACCGCCTGCTGGCCGAGCTGCTTGGCCAGTTCGACTCGCACCTGGCCCTCCTCGAAGAGCGTCTGGGCATAGATGCGCGGGCTCACGGCAATGTCGTCACGCTGATCGGCTCCGAAAGCGCCTGCGCCATCGCCCGCGACGTGCTCGAACGGCTGTACGCGCGCCTGCGTGCGGGCGAGCCGATCGGTCCCGGCGACATCGACGGTGCCTTGCGCCATTCCGCAAGCCAGCCTGGAGCGACCGCCGGCATGGCGCAGGTTCGCACCCGCAAGCGCATCGTCACCGCGCGCACGCCGACCCAGAGCACCTATATTCGCGCGCTGGAGGCCGACGACCTGGTATTCGGCGTCGGCCCGGCCGGTACGGGTAAGACGTATATCGCCGTCGCCTTCGCGGCCGCCTGTCTGGAGCGGGGACTCGTCGAGCGCATCATTCTGTCCCGTCCGGCGGTCGAAGCCGGCGAGCGGCTCGGCTTCCTGCCCGGCGACATGCGCGAGAAGGTCGACCCCTACCTCCGGCCGCTCTATGATGCTCTCTATGATGTACTGCCGCCGGAAAAGGTCGAGCGCGACATCGAGACGGGCGTCATCGAGATCGCGCCGCTCGCGTTCATGCGTGGACGCACGCTCGCCCATGCCTTCGTCATCCTCGACGAAGCCCAGAACACCACGACCATGCAGATGAAGATGTTCCT
>JAGRKR010000278.1:0-467 GCA_020442225.1 Hyphomicrobiaceae bacterium
CGCAGCCGCCGGCGATTTTTCCGGGGAGGACCGAGGATGGGGCAACTGAGAATCCCAGCCGTGTTCATGCGCGGCGGCACGTCGAAGGCGATCATTTTTCATCGCAAGGATCTGCCCGAGGACCAGGCCCGCTGGGACCACATCTTCCTGGCGGCGATGGGCACGCCTGATCCGCACGGACGCCAGCTCGACGGCATGGGTGGCGGCATCTCCTCGCTCTCGAAGGTGTGCATCATCGGGCCGTCCAGCCGTCCGGATGCCGATGTCGACTATACCTTCGCCCAGATCGGCGTGACGAAGACGATGGTCGACTACAGCGCCAACTGCGGAAACATGTCCTCCGCCATCGGTCCGTTCTCGATGGACGAGGGCCTGGTGGCGCGGCCCGACGGCCAGGACGGCGTCGTGCGCATCCACAACACGAACACGCGCAAGATCATCGTCTCGCGCTTCAAGCTGGACAACGG
>JAGRKR010000278.1:601-3304 GCA_020442225.1 Hyphomicrobiaceae bacterium
GTGCCGGGGCTCGGCAAGATCCCGGCCTCCATGGTCGATTCCTCCAATCCCTGCGTGTTCGTGCCGGCCGAGGCGCTCGGCTGCACGGGCGGCGAGATGCCGGGGGACCTCGAGCAGAACGCGGATCTGCTCGACCGGCTCGAGCGCATTCGTTGCGCGGCGTCCGTCGCGATGGGGATCGCGCCGAACCTCGAGAAGGCCGCGGCTATCCCGAGCATCCCGAAGGTCGCCATGGTGGCGCCGCCGGCGAAGGCCGGCACGCTGTCCGGCCGGGTGCTGGCGCCCGAGGAGATGGATATCCAGGTGCGCATGATCTCGGTGGGGCAGCCGCATCGCGCCGTGCCGCTGACGGGCGCGCTCTGCCTCGCCGTCGGCGTGCGCATTCCCGGCTCGATCCCGCAGGCGATGGCCGGCGGCGGCGTGCCGGCCGACCGCAGCATCCGCATCGCGCAGCCCTCGGGCTTCACCGTCGTCGATGCCAAGCTCGCAGCGGGCAGCAACGAGATCCGCGCCGAGTATGCGGCCGTCTATCGGACCGCCCGCCGCCTGTTCGAAGGCTACGTGCGCTGCCGTCCGCCCTCCGCCGGCTGAGGCCGCGGGGCGGGCGGGCTGCGCTATCGAAGCGGAGCGGGTAGCGTCAAGAGCGCCGGCCGGTCAACTCCGCGCCGGCATCGGCGGGAAGGCGCCGGTGCACGAGGCTCGACGCGGCGGCGATGAGCGCGATGATGGCGAAGGCCATCGAGAAGTCGCTCGCCACCAGCTCGCTCGTGCCGCGGATCTCGCGCATCACCTCGAGGACGAAGGCGGAGATCGCCACGCCGCTGGCGATGGAGAGCTGCTGGCTCACCGCCACGAAGCTCGTGGCCCGGCTCATGCGTTCCTTTTCCACGTCCGCATAGGCGATCGAGACGAGGCTCGTGAACTGCAGCGAGCGGAAGAATCCGGCGCACAGCAGCACGGCGATGATGACGACGTGCGAGGTGGCGGCGGTGAAGAGACCGAAGCAGGCGAGCAGGGCGGCGCTGAGTAGCGCATTGTAGGTCAGGATCGTGCGGAAGCCGAAGCGGCGCAGGATGGGCGGGGCCGTTGTCTTCATGACCAGGGCGCCGAGCGCCGAGCAGAAGGTCAGCAAGCCCGACTGGAAGGCCGAGAGCCCGAAGCCGATCTGCAACATGAGCGGCAGCAGGAAGGGTACCGAGCCCGTGCCGAGGCGGAACAGGAAGCCGCCGAAGATGTTCGTCCGGAAGGTTGCGATGCGCAGCAACGACAGGTCGATGATGGGATGCGGCGCCCGGCGGGCATGCAGGAGGTAGAGGACGATCAGTGCGGCGCCGAGACCGACCAGGCCCCACACGACCAGCGGCGGCAAGAGGCCCTTGCCGATGATCGTCGTGCCGAAGATGAGCGTCGAAAGCCCGATGCCGGACAGGAAGAAGCCGAGCTTGTCGAGCGGCCGGACGGCCTCCTCCTTGATGTTCGGGATGAACAGAGTCACCAGGATCACGCCGATGATACCGATGGGGACGTTGATCCAGAAGATCCAGCGCCAGTGGGCATAGGTGGTGATGAAGCCACCGACGGGCGGCCCGAGGATGGGGCCGATCAGAGCGGGGATGGACAGCATCGCGAAGGCCCGGAGCAGTTCGCTCTTTGGCACGCTGCGCAGCAGGACGAGGCGGCCGATCGGCGACATCATGGCGCCGCCCATGCCCTGGAGCGCCCGCGCCGCGACGAACTCGCCGAGCGAGCTGGACAGCCCGCAGCAGATCGAGCCGATGGTGAAGACGATGATGGCGGCGCGGAACACCACGCGCGCGCCGAAGCGGTCGGCACACCAACCGCTGATGGGAATGAAGATGGCGAGGCTCAGCAGGTAGGCCGTGAAGGCCAGCTTGAGATCGACCGGGTCCTGCTTGAGATCGATGCCGATGGCCGGCAGAGACGTCGCGATGATCGTCGAGTCCATGTTTTCCATGAACAGGGCGCAGGCGACGACGATGGTGACGACAAGTGTGCGCGGCATGAAGGGCAATCGCGGGGCGCGACGGCAGGGCTCGCCGTGGCAGGTGTGAGATGGCACACAGGATAGGCCGCTCAGCCGGGGAGGCAAGCGGTTCGGCTGTCCGGGCGCCCTCAGAGCTGGGGACGGCGGTGTCATGCCCGCTTCTTGTTCGTGGCGGAAGTTTGTGCGACTACCGCCAGGAAGGCCCCGGTTCGCCCGGAGCCGCGGGGCGTGCCGCGGCCGGGCGCGGGCGGTGCGCAAAGGAGCCGGGACCCGTGATCGAGCTCGATGGCGTCAGCAAGTGGTACGGCGCGTTCCAGGTGCTCAAGGAGTGCACGACGGCCATCGCCAAGGGCGAGGTGGTGGTCGTCTGCGGGCCGTCCGGCTCGGGCAAATCGACGCTCATCAAGTGCATCAACGGGCTCGAGCCGTTCGACAGCGGCAGCATCCGCGTCGCCGGCACCTCGGTCGGTGATCCCGCCACGGATCTGCCGGCCCTCAGGGCCAAGATCGGCATGGTCTTCCAGAGTTTCGAGCTGTTCCCGCATCTGACGGCGCTCGAGAACCTGAAACTCGCCCAGGTCCGCGTGCTGGGCCGCACGGATCAGGAGGCGGAGGCGAAGGGGATGGGCCTGCTGGCGCGTGTCGGGCTGGCGGAGCACGCCCGCAAGTATCCGAGCGAGCTGTCCGGCGGTCAGCAG
>JAGRKR010000279.1:0-193 GCA_020442225.1 Hyphomicrobiaceae bacterium
TCGATCTCGAACCGGCGCGGGGCCAGACGATGTGCTCGGACTTCGTTCCAGTAGGAGAAGAGCACCTGGTTCGTTCGCTGCTTCATGGGTGGGGTCTGGACGCCGCTTGGTAATGATGCTTCGGTGCGTACCGTTCAAAGGGCGTCGTCGGCGTGTTCCAGCTTGGAACGCAGACGTGCCGGCTGGGTCCGCT
>JAGRKR010000279.1:279-3360 GCA_020442225.1 Hyphomicrobiaceae bacterium
GCGCGGGCGGTGTCGTCCGATAACGGAGGGTCTGGTGACGGCAAGAGAGCCGATTTTCAACGTGCCGGGCGTCGTCGTCGCCATGCTGGGGCTGGTGCTTGCCGTGCATGTCGGGCGCAGTTTCCTGGGGGAGGCGGCCGACGAGCGGGTGCTGTTGACTTTGGCCTTCATACCCGCGCGTTTCAGTGGCGAGGCGGCCCAGTGGCCGGGCGCGCCCTGGGCTGCGTACACGTCCTTGCTGACGCACATGCTCGTGCATGCCAACTGGACGCATCTGTTCGTCAACGGTGCCTGGTTTCTGGCCTTCGGTGGGGCGGTGGCGCGGCGGCTTGGCACGGTGCGGCTGGTGGGCTTCACCATCTTCACGGGGCTCGTGGCGATCGCGTGCTACTGGGCGCTCCATGTCGGCGGCCGCAGCCCCGTGGTGGGCGCGTCCGGCGCCGTCTCCGGTCTGATGGCCGGCGCCTTCCGCTTTTTCTTTGTAGCGATGCGGCTCGGTGGCGCGCGCCAGCTCGCCGAGGATATCGGCTCGGTGCCGCGTGTGAGCGTCGTCGATACCCTCAAGGACCGTCAGGTCATGACGATCACCGGCGTCTTCATCGCTCTCAACCTCGTTGCAGCCCTGCTCGGCGAGGCGTTGACCGAGGGGGGCGCGATCGCCTGGGAAGCCCACATTGGCGGCTTTCTCGCGGGCCTGCTCGGCTTCGGTCTGTTCGACCGCCAGACCGGTCCCGCGCTGGAGGGGCGTTAGACGCACAAGCGGCATTTCGCGGTGCACAGGTGGGGTCTTGTCGTCACGCGCCGATCCCCTCATCATGAGCGCGGGACAGCGCGCACGGGCCGTGCAGGTGTCCGATGTGTCGATGAGAGGTCGTCCCCGACGTGAGCGGGGCCTCCAGAAGTCGTCCTGCCCCGGCCTGAAAGCGGCACGCGCGACACCCGCAGGCACCGGCTGGCGCAGCAGCCCGTGCAACCGCTCACGAGCGATGGCCGTCGGCGTGCGTCCGACGAGCCTATCAGCCTGCCAACGGCATGTTTGGGAGGAACCTTGCAATGAACGTAGCTGCGATTCTGAAGGGAAAGGGCCGGTTCGTGCTGACCGCCCCCCCCGATATGGCGGTCAGCGACGTGGTCAATCTGATCGTTGCGCGCAAAGTCGGATCGATCGTGATCGTCGACGGGGATCGCCGGCTGCATGGCATCCTGTCGGAGCGCGACGTCGTGCGCCTGCTGGCGTCCGGCGGGCCAAGCAGCCTGGGCTCGCCCATCGAGACGGTGATGACGCGCGACGTGGTGACCTGCCGGGAAGGCGACACCATCGACGAGCTCATGGCGCTGATGACCTCGCGGCGGATCCGGCATCTGCCCGTCGTGGAGGATGGCGCTCTGGTGGGCATCGTCTCGATTGGCGACGTGGTCAAGCAGCGCATCGCCGAGGTCGAGATGGAGGCTGCGGCGATGCGCGAGTACATCGCCACGGGCTGAGGCCGGCCCGGGAGCGGGGGCTCAGATGGGGCCGGCCGCGTGCAGGCTGGCGCGTGGGCGGCGTGCCGCCTCGGCGAGGCGGTCGATCTCGTCGAGCTCGCGCTCCGTGGCGCGGCGGCCGAGGTCGATCAGGTCTTCGGCGCGGTGGAAATCGAACAGGCCGGTGCCCTGCAGGCGGGGCGTGATCACGATATCCGGCGGATCACCGGCGAGGCGCGAGCGGGCGATCCGATCCTGGACGATATTGAAAGCCTCGACCATCACGCGCGAGATGCCGGGCGCGGCGTCGTTGCGGCCGAAAAACTGGCGATGCAGCAGTTTCAGCGCGGCGCGGCCGTTGCGCAGCTTGCCGGCCGGCGCCTCCTCGGCGGCGGGCGGCAGGGGGAGATCGGGGCTGTCGTGCAATGGCACGACGGTGCCGCGGCCGCACATGTCGGAATTGAGATTGACGGCGATCACCATGCTGGCGCCGAGGGCACGGCAGACGGAGACCGGGATCGGATTGACGAGGGCGCCGTCGAACAGCCAGCGGCCCTTGATGGCGACGGGTTTGAAGATGCCGGGGAGCGCGTACGACGCGCGCATGGCGTCGACCAGACGGCCCTGCGTGACCCAGATCTCATGGCCGGTGCCGATTTCCGTGGCCACGGCCGCAAAGCGGGTGGCGAGGCCCTCGATGTTCACGCTTTCCAGATGGCTCTCGAGGGTGTTGCACAGGCGCTGGCCACTGATCAGGCCCGAGCCGGCAAAGTTGAAGTCGAGGAAGCCGAACACCTTGCGGCGCGTGAGACTGCGCGCGAAATCTTCGAGATCGTCGAGCCGTCCGGCGGAGTAGCAGCCACCGACGACGGCGCCAATGGATGTTCCGACCACGATGTCGGGATGTATCCCCTTGGCCGCCAGAGCTCTGAGCACGCCGATGTGCGCCCAACCGCGCGCCGCGCCGCCTCCCAGAGCCAGTCCGATCTTGCCCCGTTCCATGACATCACCTCATCGGTGACACGCCAGCAAGGCGCGTGCCGATCAGCGCGGCGCTCGAGTGACACTCGGCACCATGGAGACGAAGTCTAGCGGGAGTGAATTAAAACCCCGCAAAAGTGGCAGATTTTTTGACAGGTGAAGATCCGCAGCGGGATGGTCCCGCTACGCCCCATCGACCAGCGCCAGCCGTGGCGGGGTCCCCCGGGTCGAAACGACACGGCGGTAGAAGCAACTCGTGCGGCCGGTGTGACAGGCGGCGCCGGCGCCCGCGATTTCCACCCGCAGCCAGATTGCATCCTGATCGCAGTCGGTCCGGGCTTCGAGAATGCGCAATTCGTTGCCGCTCGTCTCGCCCTTGCGCCAGAGGGACTTGCGCGAGCGGCTCCAGAAATGGGCGATGCCCGTGTCGAGGCTGAGCGCCAGCGCCTCGGCATTCATCCAGGCGAACATCAGCACTGCGCCGCTGGCGGCGTCGGTCACGATGGCGCCGATGAGGCCCGCCTGATCGAAGCGAGGCGTGAACGCCAGGCCTTCCTCGATCTCCGCGGCGGACGGTGGCTTGGGCTTGCCGGGCAACTCTGCCATGGCGGGCAACTCCTCGTGGTCCACGCTCAA
>JAGRKR010000280.1 GCA_020442225.1 Hyphomicrobiaceae bacterium
TGCGCCAGTCCTTGGCGAGCTCGACGGCGGCGCGCAGAAGCTGGCCCGGATACTGCTCGAGCTTACCCTCCAGCCGCTCGAACAGCGTGAAAGCGTCTGCCGTTGCCCCGGCAAAGCCGGCGATGACGTCGCCCTTGCCGAGGGAGCGGACCTTGCGGGCGTTCGCTTTGATGATCGTCGCGCCGAGGCTGACCTGACCGTCGCCCGCGATCACCACCTTGCCGCCCTTGCGGACCGTGAGGATCGTGGTCGCGTGCCAGGATCGAGAAGCGTGTGATTGAAAACTTTCGTTAGCCATCCCGGCTAGATAATCGCTCGGGCGGCGTTTGAAAAGCGCCGTTCCGGACGTTGTGGCTTTCACCCGGAGTGACGCTTCTGCTAGAAGTTCACCTGGTGCAGGCGGAAGATGAAGGCATTGACCCTTGAGCAAGCGACAGGCCACGGTCGACCGTGAGACCAAAGAGACGCGGATTTCGGCGACAGTCGATCTGGACGGCAGCGGTGCCTTCGAGATCTCGACCGGCGTCGGTTTCCTCGATCACATGCTGGAGCAATTGGCGCGGCATTCGCTGATCGACATCACGCTGTCGGCAGAGGGCGACCTTCACATCGACGACCACCACACGGTCGAGGACAGCGGCATAACGCTCGGCCAGGCGGTCGCCAAGGCCATGGGCGACAAGCAGGGCATCACGCGCTACGCCTCGGTTCTGCTGCCTATGGACGAGACCTTGACGCGCGTGGCGCTGGACGTGTCCGGCAGGCCCTATCTCGTCTGGAAGGTGGCCTTCTCACGCCCGAAGATCGGCGAGATGGATACCGAGTTGTTCCGGGAGTGGTTCCAGGCGTTCGCGCAGCATGCCGGCCTGACGCTGCACGTCGAATGCCTTTATGGCGAGAACAACCACCACATCGCCGAGACGTGCTACAAGGGGCTGGCGCGCGCGCTGCGCGAGGCCCTGTCTCTCGACCCGCGACAAGGTCAGCGCGTGCCCTCGACGAAGGGCACGTTGAGTGTCTAGCGGGCCGTCGAAACGTGATCGGGAGTCGCGAGGTGATCGTATTCACCGCCCATGAGCCGGCAGTGCCGAAGCCAGACGCCCTCGATCGGGCGGAAAGCATCGTTTTCGTCCGCGAAGGCTTTTCCGTGTGGGCGGCGGTGTTCGGCCCGCTCTGGTGTCTTGTGAACGGTCTTTGGATCGTGCTGGCAGGCCTGCTGGCGATCACACTGGGGCTGACCGCCCTGGTGGGGCTCCTGACCAGCGCACCGGCCGCGGGAACGGTGGTGAGCGCAGCCCTCAACCTCGTCTTCGGCTTCGAGGCCAACAATCTCAAGCGCTGGACCCTGTCGCGCAAGGGCTATCGCACGGTGGGCGTTGTCGCCGGCGCCAATGCCGAGGATTGCGAGCGTCGGTTCTTCGATGCCTGGATCGGCGAGGCTCGCCGCAGCGGTCCAGTGCTCGGCGGGGCCGCCTCGGCATTCGCCACCAGCACCACGCCGTCGATCCGCCTGCCCGGCCAGCGCTCGCGCGAGCAGGGCGTCATCGGCGGGCTTTCCGACGTCAAGACCTGAGCAGAGCGCGCCGGACCATGGCCAGAACCGTCGTCATCATCGATTACGGCTCGGGGAATCTCCATTCCGCCGCGAAGGCCTTCGAGCGCGCGGTGCGGGAGACGGGCTCGCCACTTGCGGTGAAGGTGTCGAGCCGGGCCGAGGACGTGGCGCAGGCCGAACGAATCGTGCTGCCCGGCGTCGGCGCATTCGCCGATTGCAAGGCCGGCCTCGAGCGGCTGCCCGGCATGCGGGCGGCGCTGGACGACGCGGTTCGCTCCCGCGGCGCGCCCTTCCTCGGAATCTGTGTCGGCATGCAACTCATGGCCGAGACCGGCCTCGAGCACGGCAGGCACGCGGGGCTCGGTTGGCTGGCGGGAGAGGTGCGGCCCATCCGCCCTGACGATCCGGCCCTCAAGATCCCGCACATGGGCTGGAACACGCTGACGCGCCACGTCGAGCACCCACTGCTGTCCGGCATTCCCACCGGGCCCGATGGGCTGCACGCCTACTTCGTGCACAGCTACCAT
>JAGRKR010000281.1 GCA_020442225.1 Hyphomicrobiaceae bacterium
GTCAACCACGTTCAGCCCCTGGGCGGGGATTGCGAGGACTTTGTCTATGTTGCGCGACGACCGCACGAGGACGGCGTCAGGTTCACCGCTGACGATGAGGGCGCCACGATCGACATTGAGGGCGCCGAGTGTCGCCTGCATGGCCCTGGTGCTGACCTCAGTGGGTGCGAGGCCATCGACCACCGTAAGGCTGCCGTCGCGGGCATGACTGCTAAGAGCGGAGCGGATGGCCAGGCGGCGCATCTGACGGGGCAGGTCTTTGCGGAAGCTTCGCGGCCTGGGTCCCATAGCGATACCGCCACCGACGCGGCTGGCACTGCGGATGCCACCCATGCGGGCGCGGCCGAGACCCTTTTGCCGGCGTGTCTTGAAGGTTGAGCCCCGCACTTCGCCACGGCGAAGCGTGTGAGCACCACCGGCACGGCGGTTCGACATCAGCGTGGTGTACGCCTGGTGCACCACGGCAGCGTTGGGCTCGATTCCGAAGACGTTGTCGTCCACATCGATAGTGCGAGCCTGAGCGCCGGAAGCGTCAACAACGTTCAGCTTCATTTCGACACCTTCTTCACGGAACGAACGCTGACAAGACCGCCGGGCGGGCCGGGGACAGAGCCAGCGACGAAGATGACATTGCGGTCCTCATTGCGGCCGACAACTTCGAGGTTTCGGACGGTGACGCGCTCAGCACCCATGTGTCCGGCCATCCGGGTGCCCTTGAACACGCGGCCCGGGCTGGTGCCGGCGCCAATGGAACCGGGAGCGCGATGGCGGTCGCTCTGACCGTGCGTCTTGGGGCCGCCCTTGAACCCGTGGCGCTTTACGCCGCCCTGAAAACCACGGCCCTTTGAGGTGGCGGAGACATCGACACGCTCGCCGGTTTCGAACAACTCGGCCGTGACCCTGTCGCCAACACTGTGAGCCGTCACGTCGGCGGCACGGAACTCGGCGAGGTGCCGAAGTTTGCCTCCGCCAACCGCGCGGATATGCCCCTGTGCGGGCTTTGTGAGCTTTCGCTTCTCGCCGAAGCCAAGCTGAACGGCCGCGTAGCCATCCTTCTCTTCGGTCTTCACCTGGGTCACATAGCACGGCCCCACTTCGATGGCGGTGGCGCCACGGAGGCGTCCCTGCTCATCGAAGACCTGGAGTGTGCCGAGTTTGCGACCGAGCATTCCTTCGATAGTCATGGCTACAGCTTGATCTCGATATCCACGCCGCTGGGCAACTGGAGCCGCATGAGCGTGTCAACCGTTTTTGATGTGGGTTCGAGAATGTCGATGAGGCGCTTATGCGTGCGGATTTCGAAGTGCTCGCGGCCGTCCTTGTAGACGTGCGGGCTCTTGATCACGCAAAAGCGGCGGATATGAGTGGGCAGCGGAATAGGCCCGGCCACGGCGGCGCCGGTGCGCTCTGCAGACTCCACGATCTGCGCGGCCGACTGGTCGAGCAGGCGGTGGTCATAGCCTTTGAGCTTGATGCGAATCTGTTGGCGCGCCATAGTCGGTCTCTCTCTTCTCTGCCCTGTTATTCGACGATTTTGGTGACGACGCCGGCGCCGACG
>JAGRKR010000282.1:0-3697 GCA_020442225.1 Hyphomicrobiaceae bacterium
AGCGCGTTCTCGCAGTGGCGCGCCATGCGCAGCGACAGTGTCTCGATGCCGGTCAAGATCATGAAGGCGTTGAACGGCGAAATGGCCGGCCCGAGATCGCGCAACCCCATGACCCGGCAGGCGATCGCGAAGGCGAAATTGCCGAAGGTCTCGGCGAGCCGCATGCCGTTGTAACTGGGATTGGGCTCCTGCAGCGTCGGATACTTCTTCTTGGAGGCGAGCCAGTCGAAGCTCCCGCAGTCGACGATGATGCCGCCGAGGGAGTTGCCATGCCCGCCCATGAACTTCGTCAGCGAATGCACGATGATGTCGGCGCCGTGCAGCTTCGGCTGGCAGAGGTAGGGTGTCGCCAGCGTGTTGTCGACGATGAGCGGCACGCCGGCCTTCCTGGCGATGGCGGACACGGCCGGCAGGTCGACGACGACACCGCCCGGATTGGCCAGGCTCTCGCAGTAGATGGCCTTGGTCTTCGGCGTGATGGCCTCCGCGAAGCTTTCCGGCTTCGTGGCATCGGCCCACACGACGTTCCAGCCGCTCTTCTTGAAGGCGTGATTGAACTGGTTGATGGAGCCGCCGTACAGCTGGCGACCGGCGACGAACTCGTCGCCCGGCTCGAGCAGCGTGTGGAACACCAGGTGCTGTGCCGCATGACCCGAGGCGACGGCCAGCGCCGCCGTGCCGCCCTCGAGCGCGGCCACGCGCTGCTCGAGGACACCCTGCGTCGGGTTCATGATGCGGGTGTAGATGTTACCGAACACTTCGAGATTGAACAGCGCCGCGGCGTGATCGACGTCATTGAATACATAGGAGGTCGTCTGGTAGATCGGCGTGGTGCGGGCACCGGTCGATGGGTCCGGGGCCGCCCCCGCATGAATGGCGAGGGTATCGAACTTCGGACTCGACTCGGTCATGGCACTCATCCTCCTGCCTGCGGCGACGCTCTCGATGAGAGCATGAACGGCACGCCGGGGTCAGTGTCAAGCCGACCATGAGTACCGGCCGACGCTGCCTCCCAGGCGGCGACCAGACCACGGAGACAGATGTGAACGTGCCCGTTTCAGCCGGCAAGCCGCCCCTCCCGACGCTCGTGATCCATGGCGGCGCCGGCACCGTCAGCCGCGAGCAGATGACGCCGGAGCGCGAGCGCGCCTATCACGAGGCCCTCGCGCACTGCCTGCGCGCGGGCCAGCGCGTCCTGCTCGAGGACGGCAGCGCCCTCGCCGCCGTCGTCGCCGCTGTCGTCGCGCTCGAGGACTGCCCGCTCTTCAATGCAGGCCACGGCGCCGTGCTCACGAGCGCCGGTCACGCGGAGCTCGATGCCGCAGTCATGGACGGCCGCACGCGCCGCGCTGGCGCCGTCGGCGCCGTCACGCGCATCCGCAACCCCGTACGGGCGGCTCTCGAGGTCATGCGACGCACGCCGCACGTGCTCCTGGCCGGCCCCGGCGCCGACGCGTTCGCCCTGGCACAGGGGCTCGACATGGTGGAGCCGGACTACTTCGTCACCGAGGCGCGCCGGGCGCAACTGGCTCGCGCACAGAGCGCGGGTCGCGTCATGATCGATCATGACGCGGAAACCCTGACCGACGGCCGCACCGGCACGGTCGGCGCCGTCGCGGTGGACAGCCGCGGCGAGGTCGCCGCCGCCACCTCGACCGGCGGTCTGGTCAACAAGCTCCCCGGCCGGGTCGGCGATACGCCCGTTCCCGGCGCCGGCACCTACGCCGACAATGCCACGGCGGCCGTCTCGGGCACGGGCAAGGGCGAGGCCTTCATGCTGTCGCTGGCCGCCCACAAGGTCGCCGTCCTCATGGAATTCGCGGGCCTCTCCGTCCAGGCCGCGGTGGAGCGCGTCGCCAGCGTGGACCTGCCGCGCGCCGACGGGCAAGGCGGCCTCATCGCCGTCGATGCCCAGGGCAACGTCGGCATCGCCTTCGGCACGACCGGCATGTACCGGGGCATCGTGCGCGGCGACGGCACGCCGGAAACGGCGATCTACCGCTGATCGTCGCCGGACCTGGCCACCTCTGCCGGCAGCCCGATCGGGACTATGCCGCCCCACCCTGGTTGTGATGGCGGCGCACGCGCAGATCCGCCTGCGCCTTGTGCCCGGCGAAGCCCTCGAGCGCGCACAGCCGCGAGCAGACCTCGCCGATGATCACGCTCGAGCGCGGATCGCTCACCCGCTGATAGGTCACGGTCTTCATGAACTTGCCGACCCACAGCCCGCCCGTGTAGCGCGCGGCGCGCCGCGTCGGCAGCGTGTGGTTCGTGCCGATCACCTTGTCGCCATAGGCGACGTTGGTGAGCGGGCCGAGGAAAAGGGCGCCGTAATTGGTCATGCGCGTCAGGAAATAGTCGGGGTCGGCGGTCATCACCTGCACGTGCTCGCTGGCGATGCGATCGGCCTCCGCCACCATCTCGTCGAGCGTATCGCAGAGGATCACCTGACCGTAGTCGCGCCAGGCGACGCCGGCGATGGCCGCGGTCGGCAGCGTCTCGAGCTGGCGCTCGACCTCGATCATGGTCTCGCGGGCGAGCCGTGGCGACGTCGTCAGCAGCACCGCCGGCGACGTCGGGCCGTGCTCGGCCTGCCCGAGCAGATCGGTCGCCGCCATCTCGGCGTCGCACGTCTCGTCAGCGATGATGAGCGTCTCGGTCGGCCCGGCCAGGAGATCGATGCCGACCCGGCCGAAGAGCTGACGCTTCGCCTCGGCCACGTAGGCGTTGCCGGGTCCCACCACCATGTCGACGGGCGCGATCGTGGCGGTGCCGAGCGACATCGCCGCAATGGCCTGTACGCCGCCGATGCAATGGATCTCGTCGGCCCCGGCCAGATGCATCGCCGCGACCATCGCCGCGTTCGGCTTGCCCTCGTAGGGCGGCGCCATGGCGATCACACGCCCGACCCCGGCCACCCGGGCGGTGACCACGCTCATGTGGGCGGACGCGATCAACGGATATTTCCCGCCGGGGACATAGCAGCCCACGGCATTGACGGGGATGTTCTTGTGGCCGAGCACGATGCCTGGCAGCGTCTCCACCTCCACGTCCCTCAAAGCGCTCTTCTGGACCTCGGCGAAGTGGCGGATCTGGTCTTGCGCGAACTTGATGTCGTCGATGGCCTGGGCCGGCAACGCCGCGATGCAGGCGGCGATTTCCTGCTCGCTCAGGCGGAACGATTCGGGTGACCAGGCGTCGAATTTCTCCGAGTACCGCCTGACGGCCGCGTCCCCCTCCCGCTCGATGTCGGCGATGATCGCCTCGACCGCCTTCTGCACGGACCGGTCGGCGGCAGCGGCCGTTTCCGGATCGATCCCGGACTTGATGATCTGGATCATGGTTTGCCTTCCCCTCTCACGATCGCGCGCGATGCTGGATTTCCGTCTCGCGTTGCAGTATATGACGTGGCGCGCGGCTGCGGCGTCGTCCATTTCTTGGTTTCGACGCGCAGCGCGGGCTCGGCTGTTCCTCGGTAGCTCAACGGTAGAGCAACCGGCTGTTAACCGGTAGGTTGCAGGTTCGAATCCTGCCCGGGGAGCCATTTCCTGCCACACTCGGCGGCTTACGGACGGCCAGCGACGCCGATGCGGCTCGTCTGTGCTGGCGCCACGAGCCGATTCCCACCGCCTCCATCTCGTGCCATGCTCGCCAGCGATCCTGCCGCATCGCCTGTGTTGCGCGCGCCGCCCCGGCG
>JAGRKR010000282.1:3760-23241 GCA_020442225.1 Hyphomicrobiaceae bacterium
CCCCACGCACCCTGCTGCAACTGGCAGGCGCCGATCCGACACCGGCCCGCGTCGCCGACGCCAGCCTGGTGCTCATCGACATGCAGAACGAGTATCGCAGCGGCCCGATCGCCGTCACCGGTGCGGACGCGGCCATCGCCAACGCCGCCCGGCTGCTGGACGCGGCACGGGCGAGCGGCGCCCCGGTCATCCACGTGGCCCACGCCGGACGGCCCGGCGGGCTCTTCGATCGGACGGCCGTGCGCGGGCAGATCGTCGACGCGCTTGCCCCCGCCGAGGGCGAGGCCGTGATCGAAAAGACCCTGCCGAACGCCTTCGCGGGAACGTCGCTCGCCGATCAACTCGCCCTCGCCGGTCGCTCGAACGTCATCATCATCGGCTTCATGACGCACATGTGCGTCAGCACGACCGCGCGCGCAGCGCTCGACCACGGCTATCGCGTGACCATCGACGCCTCGTCCTGCGCGACGCGCGATCTGCCGGATCGCAAGGGCGGCGTCATCCCGGCCGGCACGCTGCATGACGTCGCGCTCGCCGAGCTGACCGACCGTTTCGCCGTCGTCGTCTCGTCTCCGGACGCATTGCTCTAGACCGCGCTCGGCACTCCCCCGCCCCCGCTCGCAGGAGCCGGGGCACCGAGAAAGTGGGCGATCTCGCCCGCTCGCGCCATCGTGTCACGATAGCCGAGGTCCATGAGCGCCCCGCAGTACGCGGGCTCGAACATCAGATAGCTCGGCAATCGCCAGTCGCGCCCCCACATGCCGAGCCGCCTCAGCAGCATCCGTATGGTCCACGGAAGGTGGCTCGCGTACTCGCGCGCGACGTCGCGAACGTCGAGGGACGGCTCGATGACCTTGACCTCGATGTCGCGGAGCTGTGTCTCCCCGCCTCGCTCCGGCGGCACGAGCGACAGCGTGTGATCGATGCGGCGGGCACGCTCGATATCGGCATCGACGTTGTCCATGAAGATGATGTCGAGCAGGCTGCCGCCAATGGAGCCGATGGAGGGATAGCGGACCTCGCCGTTGGCGGGCATGGGGTCCGGCCTGCCGTCACGCGCGGTGATGACCAGGATGCGGTCGGCCCCCGTATGAATGGCCGGGCTGAGCGGCGAGGTCAGCCGCAGGGAGCCGTCGCCGAAATGCTCGCGGCCGATGCGTTGCGCCGGGAATACGAAGGGCAGCGCAGCCGCCGCCATGACGTGCTCGAGCGTCAGCGGGGTCGGCACGCCGTCGCGGCGCGCGCGCGACCAGCCCTCGAGCTCCCGTGCCCCCTGGAAGAACGTTACCGCGCGGCCACGATCATACGACGAGGCCGTCACGCCGACCGCTCTCAAATCGCCGGCGCGGATCGCCCCCTCGATCGCGCCGAAATCCAACTGCTCCGCGAGAAGCCGGCGCAGCGGCGTGTTGTCGAGCAGGGCTTGCGGATTGGGGATGCCGAGCGCCGCCAGGGGCGTCAGCGATACGACCCAGTGCAGGCCGCGCAGTGAAATCGACGGCAGGTCGGTGCGGTAGACATCGCTCGTGCGCAGCTGCTTCCAGAAGCGCCCGAGCGCGTCGACGCTCGCCCTAAAGTCGCGCGCCCGCGTCGCCAGGGCGACCGCGTTGATCGCGCCCACCGATGCCCCGGTGATGACGGGAAACGGATTAGCGCCGGTCGGCGCGATCTCCGCGATCGCCCTGAGAGCCCCGACCTGATAGGCGCCTCTGGCTCCGCCGCCCGGCAATACGAGCCCGAGCGTTCCGGCAGTCGCATGGCTCGCACTCATCGTCCCGGTCCGCCTCCATCGTCGCTTGCGGGCCGACCCGCGCCCCGCTGCATGCGCGTGAGAGTAGCCAACGAATCTCGCGCACGTCGACGGGGACAGCGATCCTAAGCGCGATCCCCTGCGTGCTGATGGAACGAATCCTTTCACATTGCCAACGAACTAAGTGTCACCCAGGGCACGCGAACCGGGGGCAAGAGGACTGGACAAACGCGTCTCTCTCGCTAGCATGCGCGCGGACGATGCCGCCGTGCCGAGCGTCTGCGGCGGCGCCAACAAGCCAATCCACGAGGGAGGAAAGAGATGCTTCGACGAACCTTGCGGTCTGTGGCCGCTGCCGGTGTCGCCTTTGCGACGGCGCTGGGGCTTGCAGCGCCCGATGCAGCCAAGGCCGAGTATCCTGACAAGCCCATCAACATCCTCGTCGGCTTCGCGGCTGGCGGCGGCATCGACACATATGCCCGCGCCTTCGCCGCGCACAGCCTCAAGACGCTCAAGATCGGGCCGGTCGTCGTCAACAAGCCGGGCGCCGGCAGCATGATCGCCGTGCGTGCGCTGCTGGATGCGCGCGGCGACGGCTATACGCTGCTGATGCAGAACTCCGTGACCATGCTCTCCCGCCTGCTGACCGACGGCGCCAAGGGCGAGGCCATGCTCGCCAGGATGCAGCCGATCGGCGCCGTGGGCGAGCTGGTGACGGCCCTCGGCGTGCCGGCGGACAGCCCCTTCAAGACGGCGAAAGACCTTGTCGAGTACGCCAAGAAGAACCCCGGCAAGCTGCGCTGGTCGCATCCCGGTCGCGGCAGCGTCCACACGCTCGCCGGCATGCTCTTCCTTAAGGAGAACGGCATCAAGGCCCAGGATGTGCCCTTCAAGGGCGGCGCTCCCTCGCGTAATGCGCTCGCCGGCAAGCAGGTCGATTTCTCGTTCATGGGCGTGCAGCTCCTGACGGGCTTCGAGACGAAGATCCGGGCGCTCGCGGTCGCCAGCACGGCACGTGACGTCGTATACAAGGACATCCCGACCTTCAAGGAGCTCGGCCTGCCGGAGCTCGGCATCTCCGCCCCCGTGGCGCTGTGGGGCAGCAAGGACCTGCCGAAGCCGGTGGTCGAGAAGCTGCGCGCCGCCGTGAAGGAGGCCGCGACGCAGAAGGCCTACGTCGACATGGTTCGCAAGACCGGCCTCGGCGGCTTCCATATCCCCAAGGATGCACTCGAGGAGCGCATGAAGCTCATCCGTGCCAAGCTCGGGCCGATCATCCAGGAGATGAACGTCAAGAAGAAGTAAGGCGTCTCAACGTCCTTTTGGGCGTCCCCGGGCTCGGCACGGGGACGCCTTTCATGCTAGGCTATCTGCAAGAACAACACTCCGTCCGCCAGCCCGGGCCGCCAGTCCTGGCAAAGCGGACGCGCACGACATGCCTCCGGGGAGGACCAATACCATGGCTCGCACGCACCGCGACGCGCTCGCGGCCGTCGTCGCGCTGGCGATCGCCGGCTTCTTTCTCTATCAGGCTCGTCTCGTCGAATCGAGCCAGGAAGATCTGATCGGCCCGCGCCTCGTGCCGTCGGTCTTCGCGATCATCGCCATCGTGCTGGCGTTCCTGCAATTCGTGACGGCCTTCGCGTCCCGCACCGCTCCACCGGCCGTCGCGGTTTCCGCGGACACCGATGTCCGCGACGAGCTCGCCGGTTTCGGCTGGGTACGCATCCTCCTGATGTTCGCGGTCGGCGCCTTCTACATCTGGTTCTTCGAGGCCGTCGGCTACATCGTTTCCTCCCTCGTCGTCTTCCTCCTGCTCTTCTTTCTGTTCGGCCGGCGCAACATCGGCGCCATCGTGCTGCTGACGATCGGCGGCACGATCGCCTACTACCTCATTTTCGTGAAGCTCATGGGCATGCACGACCCGCCAGGATGGCTGCTCGATCTCTCGACGCTCAAGCTGTTCTGATTGCCACCACCGGGACGGATGACCCTTCATGACCACCGTATTCACTGATCTGGCCAGCGGCTTCGCGCTGCTGTTGGGCAACCCGGCGGCGCTCTTCTTCGTCTTCCTGGGCGCCTTCATCGGCATCGTCATCGGCGCGTTGCCAGGCCTCACCGCCGCCGCGGCCATCGCCATGCTGATGCCGATCACCTTCTATCTGGACCCGCTCTCGGCGCTGGCCTTCCTCTACGTGATCGGCAAGTCCGGCCGCTATGGCGGCTCGATCGCCGCCGTGCTGTTCAACACGCCGGGGACCGCCGCCTCCGCCGCCACCATGATCGACGGCCATCCCATGGCCAAGAAGGGTCAGGCCGGCAAGGCGCTGAAGATCTCGACCGCCGCCTCCGTATTCGGCGACACCTTCGGCGAGCTCGTGCTCATTTTCGGAGCGGCGAGCATCGCGGTCTATACCGCCCGCTTCGGCCCGCCAGAGTATTTCGCCGTCTACGTCATGGCCTTTGTCGTCATCGGCAGCGTCATCGGCTCGTCGGTCACCAAGGGCCTGATGGCCACCGCCTTCGGTGCGCTCGTCGCCTTCGTCGGGCTCGATCCGGTCACCGCGGATGCCCGCCTCACCCTCGGCATCCTCGATCTGGAAAGCGGTCTGCAACTCGTGCCCGTGCTGATCGGGCTCTTCGTCGTGTCGGAGATCATGGTGCAGGTCGCCCGCGCCGAGGACGCGCAGATGATCACGGCGGAAGACGGCAAGGCCGTCGATCCCGACGGGAATCGGCTGACCTGGGCGGAATTCAAGCGCTGCATTCCCGTGATGATCCGCTCCTCGGGTGTCGGCACCTTCATCGGCCTGATGCCCGGCATCGGCTCCTCCGTCGCCTGCTTCGTCGCCTACGGCGAGGAGCGCCGCCGCGCCAAGAACAAGGACGAATGGGGGACGGGCGTCATCGAGGGTGTCGCCGCGCCGGAATCGGCCAACAACGCCGTGTCCGGCCCGAGCATGATCCCCCTGCTGACACTCGGCGTGCCCGGCAGCACGATCGCCGCCATCCTCATTGGCGTCTTCATCGTGCACGGCATCCAGGTCGGCCCGTCCATCTTCCAGACGAGCCGCGAACTCGTGTTCGGGCTGATGGCCGCCGGCCTGCTCGGCATCGCCGCCTACGGCATCATCGGCTACTGGGGCGCACCGCTCATCGGCCGCGCCATCCTGCTCGTGCCAAACAGCATCATCTATCCCTTCATCTTCATGACGGCGTTCGTCGCGTCCTACTCGACGCGCTCGAGCCTCTTCGACGTCGGCGTCGCCATGGTTTTCGGCATCGTCGGCTATCTGATGCGCCGCTTCGACTACTCGCCCGCCGCCTTCGTCATCGCCTTCGTGCTCGCCAAGGGTGCGGAGGAGAGCCTGCGCCAGTCGCTGCTGCTCTCCGACGCGGGCATCTTCATCTTCTTCGAGCGGCCGGTGGCGCTGGCGTTCATCGCCGCGGGCGTGCTCGTGCTGATCTGGCGGGCGGTGTCGAACATGAAGACCGCCGCGCCTGCCCCCGACACCTCAGCGCCACGGACCTCCTAGCATGACAGATCGCCCGCACAATCTGCTGATCATCATGTCCGACGAGCACACCCGCCGCGTGCTCGGCTGCTACGGCAACGGCATCGTCTCGACGCCGAACCTCGACCGGCTTGCCGCGCGCGGCACGCTGTTCGAGGCGGCCTACACCCCGTGCCCCATCTGCGTGCCGGCGCGGGCCTCGTTCGCCACGGGCCGCTACGTCCACGAGACCGGGCATTGGGACAACGCCTTCCCCTACACGGGCACCCCGCCGTCCTGGGGGCACGCGCTGCAATCGGCGGGCCGGCGCGTCGAATCCATCGGCAAGCTCCACTACCGCAACGAGACCGATCCGACCGGCTTCGACGTGCAGCAGATCCCCATGCACGTCGTCAACGGCGTCGGCGATCTGCTCGGCTGCGTGCGCGAGCCGCTGCCGGTGCGCTGGAAATCACGCGACATGGCCGAGAAGATCGGCCCGGGCGAAACGAGCTACTCGCGCTACGACGCCGACATCCGTGAGACGACGCTGGGCTGGCTCGAGGCGCGGGCCGGCGAGGGCGCGGACAGCACGCCGTGGACGGCCTTCGTCTCCTTCGTGGTGCCGCACTTCCCCCTGATCGCCCCTGAGCCGTTCTTCTCGATGTATGCCGACAAGAAACTGGCGCCGACCAAGCCCGTGCCGAACCCCGACCATCCCTGGTTCGAGGCGTTCCGCAAGTGCTTCCTCTTCGACAACTTCACCGAGGAGAAGACGCGCGTCGCCCTCGCCTCCTATTACGGCCTCGTCAGCTATCTCGACGACAATATCGGCCAGATCCTCGCGCTGCTCGAGCGCACCGGCCTCGACCGCACCACACGCATCATCTACGTGTCCGACCACGGCGACAACATCGGCGAACGCGGGCTCTGGGGCAAATCGAACTGCTTCGAGGAATCCGTCGGCATCCCCGCCATCATGGCCGGGCCCGGCATCCCCGCGGGCAAGCGCTCGACCACTCCCGTCAGCCTCGTCGACATCTATCCCACCGTGCTCGACGCCATGGCTCTGCCCGGCGCGGCCGATCCGGCCCTGCCCGGCACGTCGTGGCTGAAGCTCGCCAATGCTGCCGACGATCCCGAGCGTGCCGTGCTCTCGGAATATCACGCGGCCGGTGCGCCCACAGGCGCCTTCATGCTGCGCAAGGGACGCTTCAAGTACGTCTATTACTCCGGCATGCCGGCCCAGCTCTACGACCTCGCGAGCGATCCCGGCGAGCTGACAGACCTTGGCAACGATCCGGCCCACGCCGCCACGCGGGCCGCGCTCGAGGCGGAGCTGCGGCGCATTTGCGACCCCGATGCCGTCGATAGCCGCGCCAAACGCGATCAGGCCGCCAAGCTCGAGGCCTTCGGAGGACGCGAGGCGATCGTCTCCAAGGGCGGCTTCGGCGCGACACCACCACCCGGCGAGAAGCCGACGTTCGCCTGACGCCGCCGCCGCTCGGACGCGCAGCCCGACGCGCTATTCCAACGGTGCCGACGCGCTTTTGACGTTGACCGAGCCCGCGATCAGCGACTAGAGGCGTTGAAGGCGACGGGACACGAGTGGGCGGAACGCGCTGTGAAGCATCTGAAGCAGGAAGCGGTCGTCGTTGCCGGCCTCCTCGTCTGGGCGTCGACCTTCCTGGTCGAGCTCGCAAGCGCCACGTCGTCGACGGCGCGCCAGCTCCTCGTCTTCCTGATGATCGCCGGGCTCATTCTGGCCTGCGCCTTCCGGGCGATCCATCACGCCGAGGCGCTTGGACAGAGGTTCGGCGAGCCGTACGATACGCTCATCCTCACCTTCTCGCTGCTCACCATAGAGGTCTCCCTGCTGGCGTCGGTGATGCTCACGGGCAGCCCCGATCCGACACTGGCGCGCGACACCATGTTCGCCGGCATCATGCTCTCGCTCAATGCCGTGGTCGGCGTCGTTCTGCTGGTCGGCGGCTTCAAGTACGGGCAGCAGGAGTTCAATCTCGAAGGCGCCCGCGCCTACCTCGCCGCCCTCACGCCGCTGGCGGTCATATCGCTCGTCCTGCCGCGCCTGACCCTTCAGGGGGACGGCGCCCTGACGTCCGCGCAGGCCATCGGCCTCAGCACCATCATCGTGCTGTTCTACATCGTCTTCCTGTCCGTACAGACGATGCGTCACCGTTCCTTCTTCTCCCAGATTGGTGGCGTGCCGGGCAGTCCGCCCGCCCACTCCCCGGAGCCGATGCCTGCGGCACCGGGCGGCGCAGGCATCGCCTGTCACTTCGCGCTGTTGCTGGTGGTGCTTGTCGTCATCGCGCTGCTCGGCAAGGAGATCGCAGGCTCCGTCGATCGCGGCATCCATCGCGCCGGGCTGCCGGCCGCCATCGGCGGCATGCTCGTGGCTGTCCTGACGCTGACGCCGGAGAGCATCAGCGCCTTCCGCGCGGCCATGGCGGATCGCCTGCAGCACTCGGTCAACGTCTTTCTCGGCGGTGCACTCGCCACCATCGGGCTGACGGTTCCCTGCGCGCTGGTCATCGGGTTGTACACGAACCAGCCCATAACGCTCGGGCTTCGGGGAACCGACACTCTCCTGCTGCTCCTGACGCTCTATGTCAGTTCGCTCACCTTCAGCGGCGTGCGCACGAATGTGCTGCAGGGCGCCGTTCACCTGCTGCTCTTTGCGACCTATGTTCTGCTGATCTTCGCGCCCTGACGCACGCGCCGCAAAAAAACAGACACTTGCAATTCTCCGCGAATGCGCCCATGTATCGGCCGCCGGGATGACCCATGGTGGGGCATCCATCTCGAGATTTGGTCGAGCGACCCCATAGCTTATTGGTTTCGTACCTTCCTCCAAATATGAGTTGCTGTGAGCGAAGCGTGCGCTCCTGCGCCGGCATTTCTCACGCACATGCAAGGAAGGTCTACCGATGCGGGTTACCGGCGTCGTCAAATTTTTCAATACTGCCAAGGGCTTCGGCTTCATCGCACCGCAGGACGGCTCCAAGGACGTCTTCGTTCACGCGAGCGCACTCGAGGCTGCTGGCATCCACGGCCTCAACGAGGGTGACAAGGTCACGTTCGTGATCGAGGACGACCGTCGCGGCCGCGGCAAGCAGGCTGGCCAGATCGAGCGCGCCTGACGGCGCGAGCGAGGCTCAGACAAATCGTTCGAGGTAGACGCGGCCACGCGTCTATCGCGGGCGTCGGTCGGGCGCCGAACCTGAAAGCCCGATCCGTCGAGGGGACTGCCTGATGGCAGCCCCTCAATACCTTCGGCTCGAAGTCGCACCTCGACTGCACGCATGCGAGCCGGACACTGCGGTGTCCCTCCACTCCGGATGCACGACCCGGACCAGGCGATAGCTGAACGGCAACAGGGGCCGCCCGACGCGGCACCCCCGAGGAGCAGTCATGGTTGAGACGGCGAACCGCGTGCGAAGCGTCCGTGGCACCAAACGGCGATGCCTGGCGTGTCACAAGCCGTTCTATGATCTGGGTCGCCCCTCGATCGACTGCCCGATGTGCGGCGAGCGCCTCGCGCCCGGAGCCGCCATTGCGGAACCCGTTCGCGCGTGGCGCGACCAGCCAGGCCCCGGCGTGAAAGCCGGTTGGCGATCCGGATCGCCGCGTCCGAAACCCGTCGCGGCCCCCGATGCAGAGATCGCCCGGGAGTTCGACGAGGTCGGCGTGCCGAGCGCAGCCGCCGAGACGCCGGAGATCGACGAGGACGGCCTCGACGACAGCGTGCTCGAGACCGACGTCGACGATGACGATGTCTCTCAGCTCATCACCGACGGCAGCGACCCGGACGAGACGGCCGGCTGAGGCCGCCGGCGCCAGCGTCGTGGCGGGTTGCAGCGCAGAGCGCATCCGCCGCCAACGGCACTCACACCCGCTCCGCGAGCGCAAAGCCACCGGGCCAACCGACCCGGCGGCTTCGATCGGCGGGCGCCAGCGTCACGAGCAACTGGCGATCGTTCCCATGCCGCTGTTGCGGCAGTTGCGGACGCTGCGTGGACGCTTGAACTTGCCTTGCCACAGGCCACGCCGCGCGGCACGCGCCTGCGCCTCGTTTCCGGAATAGTCCGTTCCGTGCCTGAGATAGGCGACCGCGTGCCCGGCACGCGCCATGGCCGCCTGCAGGTCGGTCTTGCCAACGTAGCAGCGCGCGAGCGGACGCCCGAGGCTGGTGCCGCCTGTCCCGACGCAGCGGACAGGCCTGCCGCCGACGAGCCTGTGCAGATAGGCGGTCGATCGCTGCCCGCAGGCATAGCGCCGCCCGCGCGCGTCGAGGCAGGTCTGCTTGGTCTCGGGCGCATCGATCCCGAAGAAGCGGATCCGCACTCCCGAGATGATGACCGTATCGCCGTCGACGATCCGGGCCGGCCCCTTGTACTCGACGCTCTGGGCCTGGGTTGGAACCATGAGCGCCAGGGAAACCCCGGTTATCGCCAGCCATCGTTGAAGCGTCCTGCGCATCGTGCCACCTCCGTTTTGTTTTCTTCCGATGGCAGCAAACTACGCCTGCGAATGTCCTTCCGATAGCGAATTTCCGCGGAACGACGACGCTAGACCGCGCCCTCCTCCTTCAGTTGCGCGAACGCATCGGGGCCGATGCCGAGCATCTCTTCCAGAACCTCTGCCGTGTGCTGGCCGAGCTGCGGGCTCGGCGTCGTCGCCACCGTCTCGGCGCCGTGGAAGCGCAGCGGGCTGGTCGGCACGACGATGCGACCGAGATCGGGATGGTCGATCCACTCCAGCATGCCGCGCTCGTGCATATGCGGGTCGAGCATCACCTCCTTCACGTCGCGCACGGGCGAGGACGGGATGCGGTGGCGCTTGGCCAGCGCCTTGAACTCGGCGCGCGTCAGCGTCGATGTCCAGGACTCCACCAGCGCGTCGGTCTCGTCGATGTGGGCAACGCGCGCCGGATTGCTGGAGAAGCGCGGATCTTCGGCGAGGTCCATGCGCCCCATGGCCTCCAGAATGGCCAGCCAGTGCCCCTCGACGGCACAGATGATGGCCACCCAGCCATCCTTGGCCTTGTAGACGTTGTAGGGCGCGACGGAGAGGCCGCTGTGGCGGTTGCCGACGCGCAGCGGCACATCCCCCTTGGACTCGTAGATCATGCCGAGACTCGAGGCGAGCGAGGCATAGGCCGCCTCCTGCATGGCCACCTCGACGAGCCGGCCGCGCCCCGTGATCGTGCGCTCGTAGAGTGCCGTGACGATGGCGCCGTAGAGATGCACGCCCGAGAGGAAGTCGATAACGGCGGGACCGGCCTTGACCGGCGGCCGGTCGGGAAAGCCCGTGACGCTCATGAAGCCGGACGCGGCCTGCACGGTCACGTCCATGGCAAGACTGTCGCGCTCGGGGCCGGTGAGCCCGTAGCCGGTTCCCGAGGCGTAGACGAGACGGGGATTGAGCTCACTCAGCCGGCTCCAGCCGATGCCGAGCTTCTCCATGACACCAGGCGCGAAATTCTCGAGCAGCACGTCGGCTTTACTGGCGAGGCCCGCCAGCAGCTCGCGCCCCTTCTCGGTCTTGAGATTGAGCACGATGCCGCGCTTGTTCGAATTGAGCATCACCATCGGCAGCGTGGCGCCACGACCGACCTTCGAGCGCCAGCGTGCCGGCTCGCCGTGGGGCGGTTCGACCTTGATCACCTTGGCGCCGGCCTTGGCCATCAGCAGCGTTGCGTACGGCCCCTGATAGATCTGACCGAGATCGATCACCGTGATGCCGTCGAGCGGCAGGTTCCGCCGCTCCGCCGTATCTGCCGCCATGTCAGTCTCCTCCCGTGAGGCGCGCGCGCGCGCGTCATTTGAAGTTGCCGCCGATGAGATCGCGGGCGATGACGAGGCGCTGTACCTCGTTCGGCCCCTCGCCCACGCGGCGGATGCGCATCTCGCGATACCAGCGCTCGAACGGCAGATCCTTGGTCATGCCGTAGCCGCCGAAGATCTGCATGGCGCGATCGACCACGCGCCCACCCGCCTCGCTGGCGACGAGCTTGGCCATGCCGGCCTCCATGCGGAAGGGCTGGCCGGCATCGGCCTTGGCGGCCGCGGCGAGCGTCAGCCAGAGCGACGTCTTGATGTCGATCTCGTTGTCCACGATCATCCACTGCACGGCCTGGCGGGTGGCGAGCGGGGCGCCGAAGGTCTCGCGCTGACGCGCGTACTCGATGGCGAGCTCCTGGGCCTTGACGGCGACGCCGATGCAATAGGCGGCGTAAGGGATGCGCTGACGCGTGAGGCGATCGTTGGCGATCTTGAAACCTCCGCCGACCTCGCCGAGCACGTTCGCTGCCGGCACACGCAGATTGTCGAACTCGAGCTCCGTGGCGTAATGGGACGAACGCAGCGTGTGCACGATGCGGCGCACGTGGAAGCCCTTCGCATCGGTATCGACGATGAAGCAGGTCACGCCCTCGCGGCCCTTGCTTACGTCCGTGCGCGCGAACACGAGCCCGAAATGCGCCCGATCGGCGCCGGAAATGAAAACCTTGGCGCCGTTGATCACCCAGTCGCTGCCGTCGCGCACGGCGCGCGTGCGGATGGCTCGCGCCGGGTCCGAGCCTCCCGAAGGCTCGGTCAGACCGAAAAAGCCGCGCTTCTCGCCACGCAGCATCGGGAAGAGGTAGCGCTCCTTCTGGTCCTCGGTGGCCTCGTAGAGCTGGGCGAGACCGGCCGCGCCGAAGATGCCGTAGCACGGCACGTAGAGGCCGGCGCGATGCTGGGACATTTCCACCGCCACCAGCGCCCGCGTCACCATGTCCAGTCCGGCGCCGCCGTACTCGGCGGGAATGTCGAGGCCATAAAAGCCCATCTCGCGCACCTTGGCGCTCAGGCGCTCGAAGTGCTCGGGCGGCAGTTCGCTGGCGTCGGGATCGAGCTCGGCTTCGAGCGGCACGATCTCCTCCCGCACGAGCCGGCGCACCGTGGCCACGATCATCGTCTGCTGCTCGTCGAGCTCGAGATCCATGAGGGCGTCCTTCCCCTAGCGTTGCCTCAGAGCGGGCTCAGGCGGCCGAGGCGCGGCGGCGGCGCCTGCCGGTTCAGCAGCGGCAGAGCGCCATGGTCTGCGACGTGCAGCATCAGCAGCTCGAGATAGCGCGTGGTGTATTGCTGGTTGACCTCGACGCGGAAGTGCGAGGCGCCGCCCGGTCGCTCCCGCGCGGCCTTCTCCAACTCACCCTTGAGGCCGAACAGCGTGCGGGCGTCGGCCATCGCGATCCCCAGCACATGGCCCTGGTCGTCGGCGAGTTGATAGACGCCCAGCTGGCCGCTGAGGCGTCCGATCTCGGCGGCCTCGAGCGGTCGCCACGGCTTCGTCATGCGGATGGCCATGGCTCAGATCCCCGTGAAATTCGGGCGGCGCTTCTCAAGCCTGGCCTTGATGCCTTCCTGGCAATCCCGGCTCGATCGGGCCGCCTCGACCATGGCGTCGACGTCGGCGTGAGCGATACCGTCACGGAAGGCCATCCCGCGCGAGACGAGCGCCTTCATGGCCCGCAGCGACAGTGGCGCATTGCCGGCGAGCCGGGCGATTACACTCTCCGAGAGGCGCGCGAACTCCCCGGCCTCGGCGCAAAAGCCGATGACCCCGAGGTCGTGCAGGCGCTCGGCCGTCACGGGATCGCCGAGCAGGAGGATCTGCCGCGTCACCACCGGTCCGGCCGTCTCCAGAAGCTTCTTGGCCAGGAACCAGCTCGGCGACATGCCGAGTTGCGCCAGCGGCATGGCAAAGCGCGCAGAGAGCGTGGCGACGACGATATCGGCGTGGAGCGCCAATTCGCAGCCACCAGCGATCGCATCGCCTTCCACGAGGGCCACCACCGGCAGCGGATAGCTCTCGATGGCGTGCAGCATGGATTCGATCGGCGAGGCTCCGGTCGGGCGGCTGCCGCGCTCCTTGAGATCGAGCCCCGCACAGAACACGGTCCCCGCCGCCCGGATCACCGCCACGCGCTCGTTGGCCGCCGCCGGCGCCGTGAACGCCGCCTCCAGCTCAGCCATCATCTCGAAATCGAGCGCGTTGCGCTTCTCGGGCCTGTTGAGCAACACGTGCCGCACGGCGCCTTCGACAGCCCACTCCACCTTGGCCATTGGTCCCTCCTGTATCCAGACCATGGAAGCATTGTTGCCGGACCCAGGCAAGCACACGCAGAGTTTGCGGCGGCGAGCCGGTTTGGCACACCCGGCGACGGGCCGTTTAGGCATTTGCAAGCGAACTCTGCGGGCGGACTATTCCTTTCGCACTTCTTTACCGCCGTGTGCGGAAGTTGCCCCTCAAGACCTGCCCGTCCCCCGGCGCGGGTATCGACGGGCCGCGACTCTCAACGATCAAGCTGGAAAGCCGAGCATGCATCGCACGCGACTGACAACTCGTCTTCGGAGCTTTCGACGCAATGCCTCTGGCGCCACGGCGATCGCCTTCGCGCTGCTCCTGGTGGTGCTCTGCGCCGGTGCCGGCATGGCGGTCGATTTCGGCAGCGCGATCATGATGCGCACGCGCCTGCAAGGCGCATTGGATGCCGCCCTGCTGGCAGGCGCCCGCGCCTACCTCGCCCGGGCTGGCAGCGAAGTCGACGTCATTCCCGCGACAATGGAAAGCAACTGGGGCGAGGCGGGCGGCCTGACGCCGACCGTGACCTACACGCTCGACAGCTCCGGCACGCTCAGGGGCGTCGCCCGGGTCGACATTCCCGCCACCTTCACGCGCGTGATCGGTTACGAGTCGATCCCCGTCGAGGTGCAGACCGACCTGACCTTCGGCCTCGGCAAGCTCGATCTGGCGCTGGTTCTCGACTCGACAGGCTCCATGATGGGCAGCAAGCTGTCCGGTGCGCAGAGCGCCGCCAAAGGCCTGATCGACCAGATCTACTCGGTCTCCGGCGCCGATACCAAAGTCCGCGTCGGGCTGGTGCCCTTCGGACAATACGTCAACGTCGGCCTGCAGTACCGGCGGGAACCGTGGATGCAGGTCCCCGACGACTACACGCAAACCGGTGAGACCTGCGGCACCGTTACGCCCATCATCTCCTCGAGCAACTGCCGCACGGTCTCCGGCACCTGCACCAACGACGGCCTCCCCTACACGTGCTCGTGGACCGAATGCGACAACGTCTACGGCCCGCCGGTGTACCAGTGCACGCCGACCACCACGACCTACACCTGGAGCGGCTGCGTCGGTTCGCGCAACTCGCCCCTCGACGTGACGGTGACGGCAGACTCGAGCAATCGCGTGCCCGGCATCATGAATACCGCATGCCCGAGCCCGCTTGCCCGTCTCACGGCCGACCAGCGCGCCATCAAGTCCCAGATCGATGCCATGGTGGCGACCGGAGATACCTATATTCCCGCGGGGTTGCTCTGGGGCTGGCGCGTGCTCTCCGCCGGCGCGCCCTTCTCCGATGGCACCACCTCGGGCGGAACGCGCCGCGCGATGGTGCTCATGACCGACGGCGCCAACACCAGATCGGCGACCTATCCCGGGCACGACGGCACGAACGTCTCGACGGCCAATACGACCACCGAGACCCTGTGCGCACGCATCAAGGCGTCGGGCGTAGAGATCTATACCATCGCCTTCGACGTGACCGACCGCACCGTCATCGACCTGATGACGCGCTGCGCCTCGTCGACCGCCCACTACTACACGGCGGCGACGGTGAGCGACCTGCATGCGGCTTTCGATGGCATCGGCCGCTCGCTGACGGCGATCCGTCTGTCGAAGTAGGCGGCGATACCCGCTCTCTGATCAACCTGAGTGTGACCGGCGCCCTAGCCGCCACCCGGCGTGATGCCGATCGCCACGCAACAGCCCGGCCAGGCCGCCAGGAGTTGCAACACGAAACCGAGGACGACGGCGACCATGCCGGCATAGACGACGCGATAGCGCAGCCCGGTGTAGACCCGCCGCGTCTGGTCGATTTCGTGCTCGGCGCGGCGGCGGCGCATGTCGGCGCTCATCTCGTAATGGCGCTGCATCGCCGGATTGGCATCGCGCGTGGCGCGCTGGAGGTGTGCGTAGGCCTGGTCCTGACGCGCCCGCGCCGCCTCGATCGCCAGCTCCCTGGCCTCGTGACGCTGGGCAATCAGCCATTCCCAGGCGATGAGGCCGAAGCCGACGATGTCGAACACGAGTCCGGCGACCTGCAACCATGCCTGGCTCATGATCATCCCCTCAGACAACCTTGCCGGGATTGAGAATCCCCTTCGGGTCGAACGCCGCCTTGATGGCGCGCATCAGGTCCATCTCGACGTTGCTCTTGGCGGCTGCCAGCTCCTCCCGCTTCATGCGGCCGATGCCGTGCTCCGCCGAGATCGAGCCGTTCATGGAGATCACCAGCCCGTGCACCGCATTCATGATCTCGTCCCAGCGCGCCAGAAAGGCCTTGGTATCGGCGCCGACAGGCTGGGCCACGTTGTAGTGAATGTTGCCGTCGCCGAAATGACCGAGTGCGACCGGCCGAGCGCCCGGACACAACCCCGCCACGAGCTCGTCGGCGCGGCGAATAAACTCGGGTATGCGGGCAATCGGCACGGAAACGTCGTGCTTGACGTTGCCACCGAACGACTTCTGCGCCTCCGAGATGGCCTCGCGCAGCCGCCAGAGCGCATTGGCCTGCGTCAGCGACGTGGCGATGACGGCGTCGCGCAGCAGCCCTTCGCCGAACGCCTCCTCGAGAAGCTGCTCCATGATGGCGTGCGCGCTGCCGTCCTCCTTCAGCCCGGAGACCTCGAGCACGATGTACCAGGGGTGCACGGCGTCGAAGGGATCGCGCGTGCCCTCGATCACGTTGAGCACCGTCTCGACGCAGATGCGGGCCAGCAGCTCGAAGCCGGTCAGGCTGCTGCCGGCGCGATCCTGCGCCATGGTGAACAGCCTCAGCGCCGTCTCCGGGCTGTCGATCGCCACCATGGCCGTGGCACGCTCGGCCGGCAGCGGCAGCAGGCGCAGCACCGCCGCCGTGATGATCCCGAGCGTCCCCTCCGCGCCGATGAAGAGGTCCTTGAGATCGTAGCCCGTGTTGTCCTTCTTGAGCGCCTTGAGGCCGTTCCACACGCGCCCATCGGCGAGCACGACCTCGAGCCCGAGCACCTGGGCCCGCGCATTGCCATAGGCCAGCACGTTGACGCCGCCGGCATTGGTCGAGAGGTTGCCGCCGATGCGACAGGTCCCTTCCGAGGGCAGGGACAGCGCATAGAGCCGGCCGGCCTTCGCCGCCGCGTCCTGGGCCTCGGCCAGCGTCACGCCGGCCTCCACGGTCATGCTGTAGCCGGTGGCGTCGATGGCCCGGATGCGGTTCATGCGCGCGAGGCTCAGCACGACCTCGGTGCCGGTCTCGTCCGGAACCTGCCCGCCGACGAGCCCGGTGTTGCCGGATTGGGGCACGATGGCAGTGCCCGTCTCGTCGGCCACCTTGAGAATGGCCGCGACCTGCTCGGTCGAATTGGGCCTGAGAACCGCCAGCGCCGTGCCGAAATACTTGTCCCGCCACTCCCGCACATAGGGAAGCTGCTGGTCGGGATCGACGAGCACGTGCTCCGGGCCGACGATATCGGCGAAACGCTTCAGCAGGGCGTCCTTCGCGGCGCCCGAAACCGGCTTGGTCGACTTCTGCATTTCTCGATCTGCTCCTGGCGGATTGACGACGGGTCGGCGGTCATGTCCCGCGAGCCGCAGATTAGCGCGGATCACGTCCGATCGCACGGGGGCCGTCACACCCCCTCATCGCGGGGCGCCGGACGGGGCGCGGCCGCCCGTCGGAGCCGGTCGTTGATCGCCTCGCCGAGGCCCGTGCCGGGGATCGTGGCAACGGCGATGGAGCCGACGCCCGCGGCATCCAGCTGGCGCAAGGCTGCGAACAGATTGGCGGCCGCCTCGACGAGATCGCCGTGCGGGCTCAGGTTGATGCACGGGCCGTCATGCGGCGGCGTGTCGGCCCCGAACGCCAGCAGCGCCTCGCCCGGCCGGACGGCGCGCGCATCGAGCCGGACGGCAGCCCGCGGCGCATAATGGCTCGCGAGCTGACCCGGCGATTGCGGCCTCGTCTCCTCGTCGAGCCGGCGCCCGAGAGGCTGGCCGAGCGCCGCAGCGATACGCTCTGACGGCACGCCGCCCGGGCGCAGCAGCACAGGCTCCGCCCCGGACAGGTCGACCACCGTCGACTCGACGCCGACCTCGCTGGCGCCGCCATCCAGGATGACGTCGATACGCGCGCCGAGATCGGCGGCGACGTGGGCCGCCGTCGTCGGGCTGACATGGCCCGAGCGGTTGGCCGATGGCGCAGCCACCGGCACGCCTGCCGCGCGGATCAGCGCCAGAGCCACGGGATGGGAGGGAATGCGGACGGCGATGGTTTCGAGGCCACAGGTCACGAGATCGGAGACCGGACACTGCGGCACACGCCGCAGCACGAGCGTCAACGGTCCCGGCCAGAACGCCGCCGCCAGCGCCTTGGCCCGCGCGTCGAGCACCGCCAGGCCCGCCACCTCCGCGTCCGCAGCGACGTGCACGATCAATGGATTGAAGCTCGGCCGCCCCTTCGCCTCGTAGATGCGCGCCACCGCACGCCCGTCGCGCGCGTCAGCGCCGAGGCCGTAGACGGTTTCGGTCGGAAATGCGACGAGGCCGCCGGCCTTGAGAGCCGCCGCAGCCACGCACAGTCCCTCGGGATCGGCCTTCACAACGCGCATCGCCTGCCAAGTCGTCGAGTTCGCGCTCGTTGTCAATACGTCGGGTCACGATGCGGGGCTGCATGCGGCCGGCGCGGCCCGCGCGAGGGCGATGGCCAGGGCTTGGCCCTGGCCCCGCTTCGGCCTAAGCTCCGTGGTCACTATGCGCCCGTCGCACCCAACGTTCAACGAGAGGGTCGTCTCATGCCTTACCAGGCGCCGGTCGAGGATATCCTGAGTGCTCTCGAGACGGCCGGCGGGCTGTCGGACCTGATCGCCCGCGGCATCATCGATGTCGACCAGGACACGGTGCGCGCCGTGCTCGAGGAGGCCGGCCGTTTCGCGGCGGAGGTGCTGGCGCCGCTCAATGTGCCGGGCGACCGTGGCGCCTCGCGGCTCGCCGATGGCCAGGTGGTGACGCCGGACGGCTGGCAGGCGGCCTATCGCGCCTTCGTCGAAGGGGGCTGGGGGGCGCTGCCCGGCCCGGTCGAGTACGGCGGCCAGGGCCTGCCGTCGCTCGTGTCCATGGCCGTCTCGGAGATGTGGAACGCCTCAAATCTCGCCTTCGGCCTCTGCCCGCTGCTGACCCAGGGCGCTGTCGATGCGCTGATGCTGCGCGGCAGCGACGAGCTCAAGGCCCGCTATCTGCCAAAGCTCGTCTCCGGCGAGTGGAGCGGCACCATGAACCTGACGGAGCCGCAGGCCGGCTCCGACCTCGGCGCACTCACCACCAGAGCCGAGCCTCAGTCCGACGGCACTTATCGCATCCGCGGCACCAAGATCTTCATCACCTACGGCGAGCACACGCTCACCGACAACATCGTGCACATGGTGCTGGCGCGCCTGCCCGATGCCCCCGCCGGCACGCGAGGCATTTCCTTCTTCCTCGTGCCGAAGATGCTCGTCGCCGCGGACGGCACGATCGCGGGTCCCAACGACGTGCGATGCGTCGGCATCGAGCACAAGCTCGGCATCCACGCCAGCCCCACCTGCGTCATGTCCTATGGCGAGAAGGACGGCGCCGTCGGCTATCTCGTGGGGGAGCCGCACCGCGGGTTGCAGGTCATGTTCATCATGATGAACGCCGCGCGCCTCGCCGTCGGCGTGCAAGGGGTCGCCATCGCCGAGCGCGCCACGCAGAAGGCCGCACAGTACGCAGCCGAGCGCCGCCAGGGTCGCGCCATCGGCCAGAGCGGCGACGGCATGAGCCCGATCGTCGCCCACCCGGACGTGCGCCGGACCCTCCTGACCATGCGGGCGCTGACCGGCGCGGCGCGCGCCATCTGCCTCGCCACGGCGCGCGAGATCGACATCTCCCACCGTTCGGGCGATGCCTCGGAACGCCAGGCGGCGAGCGACCGCGCCGCATTGCTCACGCCCGTCGCCAAGGCATTTTCGACCGACATCGGCGTCGATGTCGCCTCGATCGGTGTGCAGGTGCATGGCGGAATGGGCTACATAGAGGAAACCGGCGCAGCGTCGCTGCTGCGCGACGCCCGAATCGCGCCGATCTATGAGGGAACG
>JAGRKR010000283.1 GCA_020442225.1 Hyphomicrobiaceae bacterium
TTCGCGTCCTCGCTCGATCAGGCCGGCCCGATCGCCGGTACGGTTCGTGACGCCGCGATCCTGCTGCGGCAGATGGCGAGCCACGATCCGAAGGATTCGACCTCGGTCGACGCGCCCGTGCCCGACTACGAGGCCGCACTCGGGCGGTCGCTGAAGGGGCTGCGCGTCGGCATTCCCAGGGAATACCGGGTCGAGGGGATGCCGGGCGAGATCGAGGCGATCTGGCAGAAGGGCGTGGCCTGGCTGGAAGCGGCCGGTGCCGTGGTCAGCGAGGTGAGCCTGCCGCACACCAAGTATGCGCTGCCGGCCTATTACATCGTGGCCCCGGCCGAGGCCTCCTCCAATCTCGCCCGCTACGACGGCGTGCGTTACGGCCTGCGCGTGCCCGGCCGCGACATCATCGACATGTACGAGGAGACGCGTTCCCGGGGCTTCGGCCGCGAGGTGAAGCGCCGCGTGCTCATCGGCACCTATGTGCTGTCGGCGGGCTACTACGACGCCTACTACCTCAAGGCCCAGAAGGTGCGCACGCTCATCAAGCGCGATTTCGATCGCGCCTTCGAGGCGGTTGACGTGCTGCTGACACCGACCACGCCGGGACCGGCCTTCGGCATCGGCGAGCTGGTGGGCGATCCCGTGCAGATGTACCTCAACGACATCTTCACGGTGACAGTGAACATGGCCGGGCTGCCCGGCATCTCGGTGCCCGCCGGTCTGTCCTCCGAAGGAACCCCGCTCGGGCTTCAGCTCATCGGCAAGCCGTTCGACGAGGCCACGCTCTTTCAGGTAGCCCAGGCGATCGAGGATGAGGCCGGTCGCTTCCAGGTGAGCGAGCGCTGGTGGGCCTAGCGTGCAAGCGCCGCCGCGACAGGGGCGGGCGCCTGCCCTTCGATAGCACGCGCACGCGCCATGACGTGGTAGAGGCCTCGGCATGCTGCGGCTGACGAGGGCAGGGGAGGGCCAGTCGTGTTCTTTCTCGTCTCGAAGGTCTTGTGGTTCCTGATCCAGCCGTCGACCGTCGTCGTGCTGCTTATGCTGCTCGGGGTGGCGCTCGGCGTCACGTCACGTCGGCGGCTCTCCAGAACCTGCCTGCTGGCCGGCCTGATGGGGATGCTCGTGCTTGGCCTGAGCCCCATCGGAAACCTGATCGTGAGCCCGCTCGAGCGACGCTTTCCCGTCAATCCGGCGGCGGCCGGCGCGTTCGAGCCGACCGGCATCATCGTGCTCGGCGGAGCCGAGGAGGGCGGCACCACCCAGGCCTCGGGGATGCTGTCCTTCAACGAGGCGGGCGAGAGGTTGGTCGAGGGGCTGTTGCTGGCGCGGCGCTTTCCGAAGGCCAAGCTGGTCTTCACGGGCGGTACGGGCAGCGTGATCTACAAGCGCAAGTCGGCCGCCGCCGAGGTCGGTCGCTTCTTCGAGCGCGCCGGTATTTCTCGCGAGCGTATCGTGCTCGAGGATCGCTCGCGCAACACGCACGAGAACGCCGTCTTCACCCATCGACTGCTGAAACCGAAACCGGGCGAGCGCTGGCTGCTCGTGACGAGCGCCTTCCACATGCCGAGGTCCATGGGCTGCTTCCGCAGCGCTGGGTTCGAGGTCGAGGCCTACCCTGTCGATTTCCGCACAACGGGCGGGCCGGAACTCTGGCGCCTCTTCGACAGCATCCCCGAGGGACTGCGCCGTGTCGACTTCGCCGTCAGGGAGTGGCTGGGCCTCGTCGCATATTATGTCACCGGCCGCACGCGGGAGCTGTTTCCGGCTCCGCGCGCGGCGGCTGGGCGCGTCAGCGGCGGGCGGCCTTGAATTCGGCTTCGAGGGCCCGCTCGAGATCCAGCAGATCCTGCGGCACGGGCATGCCGAAAGCCCGGATTTCGTTGAGCTTCTCGTGAAGCTGCAGGAACAGCTCGTGGCTGTCCTCCGGCTTGTCCTCGATGACGCGGACGAGATCGGCGAGTTGAGCCTTGATGGCCTCGATGTCCACGGCAAATCTCCCTTGTAGCCATGCCTGCCGCCCGGCTGGCGCCGCGATGGGCGGGCGTCGCGCGACGAAGTGCATTGTGCACGCAGGGCAGGGGGCGGCGGCATGACCTGGGTCAAGTCCGCCGCCACGATTGCACGCGATCAGGTGCGCGCCCATGCGGGCGGTATCGACAGCACGGCCGTCAGGGCCGAGCGCGCGCTAGCCCTGGGCGATGCGAACGGGGCGTTTCAGGAAGGCAGGCACGTGATCGCCGAGGCCGACGACCTTCTCGTCACGATCCCCGCCACCGCTCCGCTTGCGGCTGGTGTGCTGGCGCGGCGGCTCGCCGCTGCCGGCCTGATGAAGCGATGAGCCTCCCTTCCGGCGGCGTCCACCGCCCTCTGCAGAGGCCGGGGCCGACGTCGAGGCGGTCGGCTGCTCGCGTCGTGGTTCGGGCGACCGGCGCTCGCGCGGCTCGGGTCTGTCCTCACGCTGCTGGGGCTGACGCTCGCGCGGCTCGGCGCGCTCCTCGCTGCGTTGGGCTTGACGCTCACGCCCGTCGTCCTGGCCGGAGGCGCCACGGCGACGCTCGCCGCCGCCCCGCCGTCCACTGTCCCGCCCACCGCTCGCTGCCGCCGCCGGTTTCTTGCCGCCGCGGCCGCGCTTGCGCGTGTTGAAGTCCTCACCGGCCGGTGCATCGCCCAGCCACGTGAGGGTTTCCTTGATGAGCTTCTCGATCTCGGCGAGCGCCTTGCCGTCGTCGGGCGTGACCAGCGTCGCCGCATAGCCCTCGCGCCCGGCGCGGCCGGTGCGGCCGATCCGGTGCACATAGTCTTCGGCGACCATCGGCAGATCGAAGTTGATGACCATCGGCAACTGGTCGATGTCGAGTCCGCGCGCAGCGATGTCGGTCGCAACGAGAACATTGATCCGGCCGCTCTTGAAGTCGGCCAGGGCGCGCGTGCGCTGATTCTGGCTCTTGTTGCCATGGATGGCGGCAGCGCGCAGGCCGGACTTCTCCAGTTGTTTGGTCAGCTTGTCCGAGCCGTGCTTGGTCCGGCAGAAGATCAGGGTCTGGCTGCCGTCGAGGTTGAGCAGGTGCAGCAGCAGGTCGCGCTTGGCTTCCATGTTGACCGGATGCACGCGATGGGTGACCGTCGATGCCACGCTGTTCGGCTTGGCGATCTGGATCTCCTGCGGCGAGCGCATGAACTGGGCAGCGAGGCCCTTGATTTCGGCCGAAAACGTGGCCGAGAAGAGCAGGGTCTGGCGGGCCGTCGGCAGGGCGCTGAGCACGCGCTTCATGGCCGGCAGGAAGCCCATGTCGAGCATGCGATCGGCTTCGTCGAGAATGAGGATTTCAATCCCGGACAGGTCGACGGTGCGGCGCTGCATGTGATCGAGCAGGCGCCCCGGCGTGGCCACGACGATGTCGACGCCGCGACGCAGGGCATCGATCTGCGGACCCATGCCGACCCCGCCGAAAATCGTCGCTGACTTGACCCCGATGTGCTTGCTGTAGGTGCGCACGCTCTCCTGCACCTGCGCTGCCAGTTCGCGTGTCGGCGTCAGGATCAGGGCACGCGGCCTGCGCGCCAGGGGCATGCGCTTGCCTTCGGGGTAGAGACGCTCGAGCAGGGGCAGGGCGAATGCGGCCGTCTTGCCGGTGCCGGTCTGGGCGCCGGCCATCAGGTCGTGGCCAGCCAGTACGACCGGAATGGCCTCGGACTGGACGGGTGTGGGTTGGGTGTAGCCTTGTTCTTCAAGCGCGCGCAGCAGTGCTGGCGACAGCCCGAGGGTGTCGAAACTCATGGAAAACTCCTGATAGATAACCCGGAGCGTCCCTGATGAACCGCGCTGCAGGTCTTGATTTTGCGGACGCCGGCCAACGTGGCGGGCATTCCGGTTCTGGGCGTCGGGACCGCGAGCGGTGAGGTTCGATGCATGCCGATGGACGGGAATGCACACGAATGACCGGAAGGGAAATCGGGGGTCAACGCGACTAAACCCGCGAAGCTTACAGCAAGCGGGGATCGGCAGCCAGCTAAAATTGATGCGGGAACAGGCGGTCGATGGCCTGTTTTTGGATGCGGACCACCTGAACGGTACCATTGCATCCCCATGCGTATCACTTTCGAACTCGAATCGGCCGACATCGAACACTTCCAGGGTGCCTTCGACCGCGCCCGCCGCCTAGCCTGCGACGCCGACGAAGTCGATATCGTGGATGCGGCCAAGCAGGCCCTCGACAGCCTCTGCATCGCGACCATTCCCGGCTACGTGCGCAAGCGCCTCGTCCACGTGCAGCGACTGATCCTCATGCTCGAGGACGAGGACTGGAACCTCGGCGGACCCGAGCGCATCGATGCGCTCGCCGCGCTCGCCTATTTCGGCGACCCTGACGACCTGATCCCCGACCACATCGAAGTCATCGGCCTGATCGACGACGCCATCATGCTCGAACTGCTGGCTCGCCGCATGCGCCATGTCCTGCATGCCTACCGAAAGTTCTGCGCGCTCCGCAACGCCATGAAGCCGCCCGCCGATGACGTGGCCTCCCGCACGGCCCGGGCCAGATTGCTCGCCGGGCATCGCGCGAGCCTGATGGAGGAGCTCTCGTCGAGACGCGATCGCATCGACGCCCACGTCGATTCGTAGCAGGGCCATGGCGGCATCGATCGCCCGAATCCCGCGCGATCGGGGTTAAACTGGCCAGCTTTCCAGTCAGCACGCAACCGCACCGGAGCCAGGCATGCAGGTAACCAACAACGCCGTCGTATCGATCCACTACACCCTGCGTGGCGAGGACGGGGGCGAAATCGAGAGTTCGCGCGGATCCGGTCAGCCGGTGGTGGCCCTGGTCGGCCATGGCGGCATCATCCCGGGGCTGGAAAAGGCGCTGCTCGGCCATTCCGTCGGTGACAGGCTCGAAGTCGATGTCGAACCGGCCGATGCCTATGGGCCGCGCGTGGAAGGCAATATCCAGCGCGTGCCGAAAAAGTACTTTCGCGACGCGGCGCGCCTGCGACCGGGCATGACCACGATGCTTGCGCTGAAGGAAGGTGGCCAGCGCATGGTGACCGTCGGCAAGGTGGGCTCGAGCGTCATCGATGTCGACCTCAACCATCCACTGGCGGGCAAGCATCTGCATTTCGATATCGAGATCGTTGCGGTTCGCGAGGCCAGCAAGGATGAAATCGCCCATGGCCACGTGCACGGGCCGGAGGGCATCGAGCACTGATTCTTCACCGGCTCGAAGGCTCCGGATTCACCGAAACTGCCGCTCAGCGGATGATGCGCTTGCCCGAACGGAACAATTCGCGCCAACCCGGCGCATCGAGGCTGTCCAGCCTGACCGTGCCGCCGCTGTTCGGCGCGTGGACGAAGCGCCCGTTGCCGACATAGATGCCGACATGGCTGACCCGCCGACCCGAAGCGAACAGGACCAGATCCCCTCCACGCAACCTGGCCCTCGGTATTTCCGGTCGCTCGAGCTTGCCCAGTTCGGCCGAGGTCCGCGGCAATCCGATGCCGGCGGCATCGCGGAACACGTAGCCGACCAGGCCGCTGCAATCGAATCCCGATTCGGGTGTATTGCCGCCGTAGCGATAGCGGGTGCCGACCAGGGCGAGGGCGCGGAACAGCACCGCGTTGGCGACCTCCGTAGCATCCGCCGACTGATCCGGAGTGGCCCTCGGGAACGGTTCGGATTCCCGCACTTCGTTCCTGCCGCAGGCGCACAGCAGCAAGCTCAGCAGGATGGCGAAACGCGCAAAGCACATCGCCCGACCTTGTGACAGGCCGGGCGATGTGTCAATCGAAAAGAAAAGGAGGGCCGACCGTGGATTCGGAAACGGCCGGCGCCTCTGGAAAATCAGGCGGCGGAGGCGCAAAGGCTCAGGCGTGGGCGCGCTACGGCAACTTCGGCCGGGGCTTCGTCGTCGCCGACCAGCGCTTCATGCAGAGTCTGCACGGCTTCCTCGAAGCGCACGAGGCGCTCCTGTGCGGCGCTGGCGACGTTGCCCGGAACCTGTCCGGCGTCGAGCAGACTGCGCAGCATCTCGCGGTGCTGGGCACTGAAATCGGGATCGAGCAATGCTTCATCGAGCGCGCAGATGACGGCAGCCAGCCAACCCGAAGTCGGAGCCCGCAGGGCCAGCAGCAGTTCGTTGGTCGATACGTTCATCAGATTCCCCAGCATGATTGGATCTCGATGAATTGGATGCATGGAGTGTGCCAAAAGCGGCTGTCGGGTCTGCGGGCGGCCTCCAGCCTGCGGACCGGCTGGCCGGCCGGAGCCGGTGAGGCTTGTTCCTTGGCCACTTGCACGAGGTCGCTTCCGATCACGTCGGAAGCGGCAGCTCGCATGGCAATTGCGGAATCCTTACCCAGATCGGAAGTTCGTCGCGTAGGGCAATAGTGTCTATCTTGGTAGTAGCTGTATTATGAAAAAAAAAAGGACCGACCGG
>JAGRKR010000284.1 GCA_020442225.1 Hyphomicrobiaceae bacterium
CGTCGCCGATGCATTCGGCGGCGATCAGCACGCGTTCCGCGTTCATGCCGTCGAGCACGTAGCGGAAGCCCATGCCTTCCTCGCCGACGAGGTTTTCCGCCGGCACCCGCAGATTATCGAAGAAGACCTCCGTGGTGGAATGGTTGATCATGGCGCGGATGGGCTTGATCGTCAGGCCGTTGCCCTTGGCCTCGCGCATGTCGACGAGGATCGTCGACAGCCCCTGCGTGCGCTTCTCGACCTTGTCCTTGGGCGTGGTGCGCGCCAGCAGCAGCATCAGGTCGGAGTGCGCGGCCCGGCTAATCCAGACCTTCTGGCCGTTGACCACGTAGCCGTTGCCGCGCTTCTCGGCGCGCGTCTTGAGCTGGGTGGTGTCGGAGCCGGTGGTCGGCTCCGTGACGCCGAATGCCTGCAGGCGCAGCTCGCCCGAGGCGATCTTCGGGAGATAGTAGGCCTTCTGCTCCTTGGAGCCGTGGCGCAGCAGCGTGCCCATGATGTACATCTGCGCGTGCCCGGGCGAGGCGTTGCAGCCGCAGGCGTTGATCGTCTCGAGGATGACGGCGCCGCCGCGGATGGGCAGCCCGGCACCACCGTATTCCTCGGGGATCAGCGCCGCGAGGTAGCCGGCCTCGGTCAGCGCCTTGATGAACTCCGTCGGGTAGCTGCCCGACGGCGGCTGATCCTCGAGGTTTCGCCAGTACTCTCCGGGGAAGCGCTCGCACAGCTTGCTCACCTCCTGCCGCAGCTCGGGGTAATCGTTGCCGACGTTGACGTTGAACTCGCTCTCGCTCATGGCTGCTCCGCTCTTTCGGGGGATCTCTGGCAACTGACGCAAGCCGGCGCCGACGCGGCCTCGGCGGACCGCAGCCGGCGGCGGCCGAAGGCCTCAGCGGCCCTTGTAGACGGGCTTGCGCTTCTCATTGAAGGCGTTGATGCCCTCCTGGCGATCCTCGAGGCCGACGAGGCGGTTGTAGGCCTCGAGCTCGAATTGATAGCCGGTGTGCCGGTCCACCTGATTGGCGACGGTGACCGAACGCTTGGCGCGCATGATCGACTGGGGGGCATTGCCGGCGATGATGCGCGCCGTCTCGATGGTCTCCTCCAAGAGTTTCTCCGGCTCGCAGACCTTGTTGACGAGGCCCCACTCGTAGGCCTGCTGGGCCGTGAAGGCGCGGCCCGTCATGATGATCTCCTTGGCCCGGCGCTCGCCGACCGCGAGCGGCATGTTCTGCGTGCCCATGGCGCCCGGCATGATGCCGAGGGTCACCTCGGTCAAGGCGAAGCGGGCGCTCGACGAGGCGTAGCAGAAATCGCACAGCAGCGCCGTCTCGCAGCCGCCGCCGAACGCCGCGCCGTTGATGGCGCCGATGATCGGCACCGGGCAATTCCGCATGGCCATGACGCCCTGCTCGAAAACAGCGTGCTGGGCCTTCCACTGGGCATCCGTCATGCCCTTGCGCTCCTTCAGGTCGCCGCCGGCGCTGAAGGCCTTGCCGCGCCCCGTCAGGATGACAACCCGCACATCCTCGAGATCCACATAGAGGCTCTCGAAGATCTCCTTCTGCTCGCGGCCCATCTCGGTGTTCTTGGCGTTCATCACTTCGGGCCGGTTGTAGGTGACCACGAGGATGTGCTGGTCGACCCGCTCGAGCGCGATGGTCTTGTAGTCGGTTCGCATCAGGCTTTCCTTCCCTTGATGTCCTCGTTGTGCTGACCGAGCGTCGGCGCCAGCCGCCGCAGAGGCGGGCGCTCGCCGTTGAACGACAGGGGCATGCCCATGAGCCTCGGCCCGCCCGTCGCCAGGCGCTGCAGGATGCCGAGCGCGAGGGTCTGCGGGTCCGCCATCATCTCCGAGGTGTTCTGCACGGGCGCGCTGGGAATGCCGACCGCATCGAGCTTCTGCTGCCAGTGCTGGCGCGGATGCTCGGCCACGATCGGCTCGATCAGCGCATTGAGCGCCGGCAGGTTCCTGGCACGCTTCTGGTTCGTGTCGAAGCGGGGATCACTCGGCCATTCGGGATGCCCGAGCACCTCGGAGAGCCGTTTGAACAGGCTATCGTTGGGCGCGGCGATGACCAGGTGCCCGTCCGAGCAGGCGTACGCCTGATAGGGCGCCATGCCGCGCGCGCCGGAGCCCTCCTTCTTGGGGTTGAGACCATCGACCTGCACGGCCGAGACGTGGACGTTCATCCAGGCGAGCGACGTCTCGTAAAGCGAGGCGTCGATGACGCAGCCCTCGCCCGTGTGGTGGCGATGATTGATGGCGGAGAGAATGCCGACCACGCACCACAGGCCCGAGCCCATGTCGATGATCGACGTGCCGACCCGGATCGGCGGCCGCCCCTCCTCGCCCGTCACGCTCATCAGGCCGCCATACGCCTGCATCAACGGATCATAGCCGGGCCGGTCCTTGAGCGGTCCCTTGAAGCCGAAGGCCCAGAGGTTGCAATAGATGAGCTTCGGATTGAGCCGGCGCAGATGCTGCGCCCCGAGGCCATAGCGATCGACCGTGCCGGGCCGCATGTTCTGGAGGACGATGTCGGCGCCGACGCACAACTCCTCGAGCCAGGCGCGATCGGCGGGGTCCTTGAGGTCGACGGTCACGCCGCGCTTGTCACGGTTGAGCGCGTGGTAGGTCGACGAGCTGCCATCGGGGAAGATCTTGCCCCATTGGCGCGCATCGTCGCCGCTCCCCTTGCGCTCGACCTTGATGACGTCGGCGCCGAGCGTCGCGAGAATCCAGGCCGCGAACGGCGCGGCGACACTCGTGCTGATCTCGATCACCTTCAGCCCGGCAAGAGGCAGATGGGCGGCAAGTGGGGTCTCGGCCACTGGCTAGGCTCCTGTCATCTCAGCGTTCGGATCTCCCGCTCGGGCAGCCACCGGCCACCCACGCGGGCCAACATCAGGATAAGCATACACCGCCGGGGCGCGACCACGTTGCATGGCGCCGGCAGCCTCGGCGGGGGATCGATCCGGCGGGGTCCGCGCCGCAGCGGAAACACGTCCCGCGGCGACAATCGCAGGCCCCGCCCATCGATGTCCGGACCAATGATAAGCCCGGCGCGGGACATCACAAGTGGCCTCAATGCCGCGACCACAGCCGGGGGACGAGCCCCCGGCCGAGCGACGGTCCCTGGACGATGAGCGGCAGGTCCAAGCGCTGCAGGCGGGCGTCGTAGTGGACATGCGCGTTCATGGCCATGCCGAGCCCGAGCATGACGGCCAGCATGGCCGAGCCGCCGTACGACACCAGCGGCAGCGGCACGCCGACGACCGGCACCATGCCGGAGACCATGGCGATATTGACGAAAACGTAGGCGAAGAGCCCCGAGGCGATGCCCGCGATCAGCAGGCGTCCGAAGCGGTGGCGGCAGGCGACGGCCATCCACAGCAGCAGCGCGATGAGCAGCGCGAACAGCATCAGCAAGGCCGCGGCGCCGACGAAGCCCATCTCCTCCGCGAACATCGTGAACACGAAGTCGGTGTGCTTCTCCGGCAGGAAGCCGAGGCGGCTCTGCGTGCCGAGCATGAACCCCTTGCCTGTCAATCCCCCGGAGCCCAGCGCGATCTTGGACTGAAGGATGTGATAGCCGGCCCCGCTCGGATCTGCTTCCGGATTCAGGAACGTGAGCAGGCGCTGACGCTGGTAATCGTGGAGGACATACCAGGCGAGCGGCGAGACGACCGCCGCCAGCACCGCGCCTGCGATGAAGTAGAGCAGACGCACGCCTGCGAGAAACATCACGACGAGCCCGCAGAACATCAGCAGCAGCGCCGTGCCGAGGTCAGGCTGGCGGAGCACGAGTGCGATCGGCAGGACAATCGCCAACAGTGGGACCAGCACGGCGCTCGGCCGCGACACGCGGTCCGAGGGCAGATCGTGGTAATAGCGCGCCAGCGCCAACACGAGGACGATCTTCATCGCTTCCGACGGCTGCACGGCCATCCCGCCGAGCCGCAACCAGCGCCGCGCACCCATCGCCTCCGTGCCGAAAAGCATGACGGCGAACAGCGCCAGCAGCGTGATCAGGTAGGCTGGATATGCCGCGCCGAGCCAGAAGCGGACCGGCAGCAGGGCGGCGGCGAGGAGCAGCCCGAGCCCCACGAGATAGCGGGTGGCGTGCTGCTCGGCCCAGGGGTGGAGACTGCCGCCGGCCGCCGAGTAGAGCGCGATGCTGCCGACCGCCGCCAGGATCGCGGTCACCAGAACCAGCGGCCAGTGGACCCGCCAGAGCTTGGCGGTGATGGTGAGGTAGGCGCTCGGCTTGAAATAACGATGCTCCATCGGCTCAGCCCCGCTCCGCCTCGCGTGGGGAAACGCCCGGCCCACGGCTCTCCGGCTCATCGTCGCGGCGCAGAAGCTCGGCGAGGACCTCTCCGACCAGCGGCGCGGCCGTACGCCCGCCGCTGCCGGCATGCTCGAGCACGGCCGCCACCGCGTAGCGCGGCCTCGCGACGGGCGCATAGCCGACGAACAGGGCGTGATCGCGCTTCTCCCAGGGCAGGACGCCATCCGCAGCGTCGTCGGCGAGGCGGGCGACCTGCGAGGTGCCCGTCTTGCCGGCGACGAGGCCACGGCCGAGGCGGTCCGCCGCCGCATGGCCGGTGCCGCCGGGCTCGTTGACGCACGCCCACATACCGCGCCGCACGGCGAGCAGCGCCTCTGCCGGAAGCTCCAGCGGCTTGGCCTCGACGGCACGCATCGTCGGCGCGGCGACGATCCTCGGCAGCACCGCACGTCCGCTCGCGAGGCGTGCCGTCATGACCGCGAGTTGCAGCGGTGTGCTCAGCACGTAGCCCTGCCCGATCGATGCCAGCACGGTGTCGCCCGTGAACCACGCCTGCTCCAGTTGGCCGCGCTTCCAGTCGGGATCGGGTACGATGCCGGCCTTCTGCAGCGCGAGGCCGCACGGATAGGCCATGCCGAGCCCCAACTGCCGCGCCATGCCGGCGATGCGCCGCATGCCGACCTTGAGGGCTGTTTCGTAGAAATAGCAATCGCACGACTCACGCAGCGCACCGTGCAGGTCGAGCCGGCCGTGGCCGGACCGCTTCCAGCAGCGAAAGCGCTGGGAGGCGACCTCGATGCTGCCCGTGCAGGTGATCCTGTCGCGCGGCGTCGCCACGCCGGCCGTCAATGCCGCCAGCGCCGTGACCATCTTGAACGTCGAGCCGGGTGGATACTGACCACGGATGGCCCGGTTGGTCATGGGATCGTCGTTGGCGTCCTGCAGGCGCCCCCATTCGCCGTCGCTCATGCCGGTGACGATGACGTTGGGATCGAACGAGGGCACCGAGGCCATGGCGAGCACGTCGCCACTGGTGACATCCATGGCGACCACCGCGGCCCGGCGATAGCCGCCGAGCAGCCCCATGACATACCCCTGAAACTCGGTATCGATGGTGAGGTGGACATCGCGGCCGCGCGTCGGCTCACGGCGATCGAGCGTTCGCACGATGCGACCGCGGGCGTTGACCTCGAGCTGGAGCGCGCCACTCTCGCCGCGCAGCACCTGATCCATGCCGCGTTCGACGCCGGTGCGCCCGACCCGCACGCCCGGCAACCGGAGCACGGGATCGTCGTCGAGCGCCACGCGTCCGGGATGTCCGACATAGCCGGTGACGTGCCCGGTCAACGAGCCCTGGACATAGCGGCGGCGGGAGACGATCTCGGTGCTGACGCCGGGCAACTGCGGCGCCGCCATGTTGATCCTGGCGACCTGCTGCCACGTGAGATCGCGCGCGAGAACCAGCGGCAGGGCGCGCGGCTGGCGGCGGGCGCGCCGCAGGATCTGCCGCCTCTCGTCGAGTGGCAGGCGCACGAGCATGCCGAACGCCTCGATCACCTCGTGCAGGTCGCCGGCCAGGTCGGGCACGACGATGGCCTGATAGCCCTCGACGTTATCGGCCAGGACCTTGCCACGACGGTCGAGAATGCGCCCGCGGGCCGGCACCAGCAGGCGCCCGAACACACGGTTCCTGTCCGCCAGCGCGCCGAAATGCGCGTCCTTCGTGACCTGCACGCGATACAGCCGCTCGCCGAGCAGGCCGAGCAGCCCGAGTTGAACGCCGCCCAGCAAGAGTGCGCGCCGCGTGAAGGAACGCGCCCCGCCATCGCGACCATCGCCGTCCCAACTGCTCATGGCGCGGCCGCTCCCCGCCTCAGCGGCGCAGAGCTGCGCACGCCTTCCCCACTGGCGAGCGCGCGAAAGACGAGAGCGCACACGGGATAAGCCGCCGCGACCAGGATGCAGGCCTCGAGCAGTTGCTGCGCCTCGAGCGGCCGCAGCGCGTAGAGCGTCGGGATGGCGAAGGCGAGCAGGCCCGCCGGGAGGATGGCGATCCCGAAGCGCCACGTGGCCGCCCATACCTTCCACGCACCATCGCCGCCTGCGATCCGCCCACTCACGCAAGCGACGAGATAGACGAGCGTCCAATAGCCGAGGGGGCCGCCGAAGAGCGAGTCCACGACGATCCCGACGAGGAAGACCAGCCCCGCCGGCATCCGTTCCGACCGCTCCAGCGACCAGTAATGGATGGGAATCACGGGAAGCAGCAATTGCGCCAGCCGACCGGTCTGGGGCCATCCCAGCGGCGCGAGCGTCAGGAGCAGGACAACGACCAGCGTCGCGGACGGCAGAAGCCAACGATAGACGAGCACGCTAGCGCCTCCCACCGGTCATGGCCGTCGCCCCGCGACGCTCGGTCCGCCACCTTCGCGTGACGGGGGCTGGCGCTCGTGGCCGCCGGCCTCCCCGGTCTCCATCGAAGGACCGGAATAGAAGAGTACGCTCACGTAGCTAAGCCGGCCGAGGCGGGCATGCGGCTGCACGCGGGCGCGACCGCCGGACAAGGCCAGCCGGCCGACGCGCAAGCCACTCGGCAGCATCCCCGATGCCCCCGACGTCACCACCTCCGCTCCGTCGGAGAGTCGCTCGAGGCTCGCGACCATGGAGAGTGTGAGCGTGCCGGACGTGTCGCCCTGCACGATCGCCGGCACCTGCTGCGGGCCGACCGTCACCGGCACGCGGCTCGCCGGGTCCGTCAGCAGCAGAATGCGCGCCGCACGGCTACTCACGGCGACGATCCGCCCGACGAGCCCGCCGCCATCGACCACGGCGTAGCCCTTCCGGAGACCCTGGGCCGTGCCAGCGCCCACCAGCGCCGTGCGCGAGAAGGGGCCGCGCGGCTCGCCCACCACGCGCATGGTCAGGAACGTGTAGCCGGCCTCCGGGACCATCCGCACCATCGGGGCAAGATCGTCCAGCCGGCGCTGAAGCTCGCGCGCCCGCGCCTCCCAGCCTTCGAGACGCGCGACACGCTCGCGCAGATGCTCGTTCTCGCTGATCAGGCGGCGGGCATCGCTGGAGGCGCCGATGCGGGTCGCAATGGGCTCGCTCCAGCGCGCCAGCGTCGAAAGGACCGGCGCCAGCAGTTCCGTCACGCTCGTTCGCAGGTCGCGGACGACGGGATGCTCGAGCCGGCTCAGCACCAGGAGCGAGATGGCGAGGAACACGAGTGCGAAGAGCCCCCAGCCGCTCCGGTTGGCACGCCGCCGCCCTCCCCGCTCCAGATCGAGATCATCACGCAGAACCGGCATTCTCGGCAGGGTCCCTCGGTTCCCGATCTGCGCGCAAGCCGCCTGCACCGAAGCGATTGCTTGCCGGCGTCAGACCATCCTCACATCGGTCGAATGAGCAGATGCTCGCGTGTCGTCAGCCGCTCCAGCACCATGGCGCTGCCTCTGATGACGCAATGGGTCGGCGTCTCCGGCACCAGGAAGGCGACGCCGACGCGCCGTTCGAGCTCCATGTCGAGCTTGTCGAGCAGCGCCCCGCCGCCCGTGAGATAGATGCCGCGGTCGCAGATGTCGCCGGACACCTCCGGCGGCAGATCCTCGAGGGCCCGCTGCACGAACTCGGCGATCTCCTCGACGGGGTCCTCCAGGGCCTCGGCGATATCGGGCGGACCGAGCACGATGCTTTTCGGGCGCCCCTGCCGCAGATCGCGGCCGCGGATATGGATTTCCGCGTGGTGGCCGTTGACCCGGGCCATCGCCGTGCCGGCGGCGATCTTGATGCGCTCGGCGTTGGCTTCGCCGATCAACAGCTGATGGCGGCGGCGGACATAGCGGATGATCGCCTCGTCCATGGCATTGCCCGCGCAGCGCAGGGAGCGCGCGAGCACGACGCCCCCGAGCGAGAGCACGCCGATGTCGGTCGTGCCGCCGCCGATGTCGACCACCATCGACCCGGTCGGGTCGGTGATCGGCATTCCGGCCCCGATGGCCGCGGCGATGGGTTCGGCAATCAGGCCC
>JAGRKR010000285.1 GCA_020442225.1 Hyphomicrobiaceae bacterium
GCGTCGTCGCCCCGCCCGAGGGCAACATGGCCGACTACATGCGCGGGCTCGAGCGACTGATGGAACGCTCAGATGCGCTCTACCTGCCCGGACATGGCGGACAGCTCGAGCAGCCGCAGCGTGTGGCGCGCGCCTTCCTCACCCATCGGCGCATCCGCGAGCAGGCGATCCTCGGCTGCATCCGGGACGGCCATCGCACCATCGACCGCATCGTGCCCATCATCTACCAGGGCCTCGACGAGCGCCTCGTGCGCGCCGCCTCCATGTCCGTGCTCGCCCATATCGAGCACCTCATTCAGCGGCAGGAGATCGTGACTTGCGACGGGGCGCCTTCCGGACTGGCGACCGCTTACGAACCCGCTTCCGGGCGCTGACCGAGGGCCGCGCCGCCGGCGGTGGACTCGGCCTGGCTTCCGGCTCCACCACCGCGCCAACGGTCGCCGCCACGCGGGCCTGCACCTCGCGCGCCAGCTTCAGCAACCGCCGCGCGTTCTGGCCGAAGTCGTGGCGGCCATAGCGCGAGGCCGACCGCATGTCGATGCGCGCACTGCGTCGGTCCCCCTGCACGCGAATGACGATGTCGTCGGGAAAGCCGAGCACCAGCGTCCGGTCGACGGCTTCGATCGTCCCGGGCATCCCCGATCGCAGATCCGGCGGCTGCTCCTGCACCACCGTCCAGCGCAAGCGGCGGACCGCCTCGCGCACCAGCTCGAACGCCTCGGTGCTCGAGCGGCGCACGAGCATCGGCTCCACGCCGGGATAGGCGGCGAGCTGAGGCTCTGCAAAGGCTGCGGGATAGGTCAGCGGCGCCGTCGCCGACCGGCGCGTCTCGGCCAGGGCCCGGAATACCGGCGGCTGGCGCGTGTCCGTGGTGACATCATTGATGAGCGGAAGTTGCAGGTACCATGCCGAGAGGGCCGCAGGCCATGCCAGGATGCAGGCGGCGACCAGGATGCCCCATGTCGCGCGACCGCCGCCGCTGCCGCCCTCGCGCCAGATGCGGTAGAGCGCGAAAATCGCCAGCAGAATAGCCAGGCCCGCGCCCGCCAGCGCGACCTTGAACAGATCCAGCATGACCGGCGTCTGCAACAGGGCAACGCGATGCAGCACCGCCGCGACAAGGATGAGCTGGACGCTGAGCGCGGCAACCCGCAGGCTCCACACCGAGGAGCTCCGTGGTCGCATGTCCGAAGCGAACATCATCTGGCGGGCATCGTCCCTTCGCCGGCGCGCCGGTCTAGCCGGCGGCGCCGCAGCATGGCGCGACAACACATTTTGTCATCGGCATTGATCGGCGCTAAGCATAGTCGAGCTGGCAGCAAAGAACAGGTCAAGTCTCATGCAGACCCTCTCGAACAGTGCGATCCGCGATCTCGAAACGCTCCTCCATCCGGCGACGAATCTGGCGGCCCATCGCAGCCTCGGCCCGACGATCATCGATCGCGGCGAGGGCATCCATGTCTGGGACACCAGCGGCAAGCGGTACATCGAGGGACTGGCCGGACTGTGGTGCGCCAGCCTCGGCTACGGCAACAACGAGCTGATCGAGGCCGCACGCGAGCAGATGAGCCGCCTCTCATTCTCGCACCTGTTCGGCGGCCGCAGTCACGAGCCGGCCATCGAGCTTGCCGAGAAGATCAAGGAGATCTCGCCGGCACCGACCTCGAAGGTGTTCTTCACGTGCTCCGGCTCCGAGGCCAACGACACCCAGATCAAGCTTGCCTGGTATTACAACAACGCACGCGGCAAGCCGCAAAAGAAGAAGATCATCTCACGCGAGAAGGCCTACCACGGTGTCACGATCGCCACAGCCAGCCTCACCGGCCTCGGTGTGTTCCACCAGGACTTCGACCTGCCCATGGCGCGGATCATCCATGCAGACTGTCCGCACCACTGGCGCAATGCCGAGCCCGGCGAGAGCGAGGAAGACTACGCCACGCGCCTAGCGGCCAACCTCGAGAGCCTGATCGAGCGCGAGGACCCCGACACCATCGCCGCCTTCATCGCCGAGCCGGTGATGGGCGCCGGCGGCGTCATCGTTCCCCCGGCCACCTACTTCGAAAAGATCCAGGCGGTGCTGAAACGACATGACATCGCGCTCATCGTCGACGAGGTGATCTGCGGATTCGGGCGCACTGGCAACATGTTCGGCTCCCAGACCTACGGCATAACGCCCGATACCGTGACCATGGCCAAGGCGATCACCTCGGCCTACATGCCGCTCGGCGCCGTCACGGTCTCCGAGGACGTCTATCAGGCGATGCTCGACGAGAGCCGCAAGATCGGCGTGTTCGCCCACGGCTTCACCTACACGGGCCACCCCGTGGCCTGCGCAGTCGCCGTGAAGACGCTCGAAATCTACCAGCGCCTCGACATCGTGGCCCACGTGCAGCGCGTGGCGCCGATCTTCGCCATGCGCCTGAAGGCGCTCTCGGATCATCCGCTGGTCGGGGAGGCGCGCGGCGTCGGGCTCATCGGCGGCCTGCAACTGGTGGCCGACAAGAAGGCCAAGGCCGCCTTCCCGCCCGAGAAGGGAGTTGGCGGCAAGGCCGTGCAGTTCTGCCAGGAGGAAGGCCTCATTCTGAGGGCGCTCGGCGGCGACGTACTGGCCGTATGCCCGCCGCTCATCATCGACGGCGCCGGCATCAACGAGCTGTTCGACAGCCTGGAGCGCGGCTTGGACAAGACCCTGGCCTGGCTGCGCAGCTAGGGCGCGATCGCTCGAGAAGGGAGCGCGCAGCGCTGCCGGCGAGAGCGTGAATCGCACCCTGCGGCCTTCATCCCGAGCGAGATCGAGGCTGGTCGATGCGCGCAGAGCGGCGCGCCTGCCGCTGATGTCACCGCCGTCCGCTGCCGCGCCAGACGCGCAAAGGGCCCGCACAAGCGGGGCCTGAAACGGGAACAGGCGAATGACCTTTCGGTCATTCGCCTGCGGAAATCTTCCCCGGTAGAGCTCTTGAGATATTTACTTCTTCTTAGCGGCCACGCACTTCTTGGCCTTCTTGTCGTACTTCTCGCCCTTCTTGCACTTCGGGTCGGCAGCGAGAGCGGCAGGAGCCGCGGCGCCGAAAGCGAAGCCAGCGAGCGTCAGGGCGATGATCAGCTTCTTCATAACTTACCCTCCTAAGAGCTATCGGGGTTGAAACCTCTTATTGAGGCGGGCGGACTGTAGCCGAGCAACCGGCTGTGCGATCTGCGGCATTCCGCCACACAATAACAATCCCGTGAAGATGTTTCGCATGACGGCCATCACCGTCCGACACATTGCCAACACATTGAGATCACGGTGAGGTTTGGCTCAGTGCGCATGGCCGGCAGGGGTGTTCAGTCGCACCCGCACGCGGCCGGATCGGCGCCGGCTCGCGGCGGATAACGCGCCCCGCGGAGCCCGTAAGGCCCCTCGTGCAGAGACTGGCTCACTGTTGGCTGGTGGCGCGAATGGGCAGCACCGGGCGTCGCTCGAGCATCGCCCGAGCCGCAGCGCTGTCCCCTCCCCCGGTCACTCCGGCCGGACGACGCCCGTCTGCGAGGTGATCAAGCCGTAGTGCTCGATGCGGCGATGCCGGGCAAAATCGAAGATCGTCTCCTTGCCGAAGCGCGTGCGATCGAGATCACAATCGTGCACGAGCAGCTCGTCGGCTTCCGTGCGGGCCTCCGCCACGATCTCACCGTCCGGGTCCACGATGACACTCGCGCCGAACAGCGGATGGCCGTCCTCGTCGCCGGCCTTGGCCACCGCGACCACCCATGTCGAGTTCTGATAGGCCCCGGCCTGGACCGACAGCTTGTGGTGGAAGATGCGCTGGCGCTGCCCCTCCTCGCCCTTCTGCGAGTTGACGCTCGGCGTGTTGTAGCCGAGCAGGACCATCTCCACGCCCTGCAGCCCCATCACGCGATAGGTCTCGGGCCATCGCCGGTCGTTACAGATGCACATGCCGATGATGCCATCGAGCGCGCAGAATACGGGGAAGCCAAGATCACCCGGCTCGAAATAGCGCTTCTCCAGATGCTGATGCGTGCGCTCGGGGTCGCGCTCGGCATGGCCCGGCAGGTGCACCTTGCGATACTTGCCGACAATCTCCGACGACTTGTCGGTGAGGATGGCGGTGTTGAAGTGGTGGCCGTCGGGGGTCAGCTCGGCATAGCCGAGGCACATGGCCATCTGGTGCGTCCTGGCCCGGGCGAACAACGGCGCCGTCGCGGGGCCCGGCATCTCGCGTTCGAACCAGCGATCGGCCTCGGCGCGGTCCTCGTAGTACCAGCGCGGGAAGAAGGTCGTCAGCGCTAGCTCCGGATAAACAATGAGGTCGCAGCCCCGGGCCTTGGCCTGATCCATCAATGCGATCATGCGCGCGACCACCGCTTCGCGACTGTCGGCCTTCTGGATGGGTCCCAACTGGGCGGCCCCGACCCGCACGTTTCGCATCACGTCCTCCTCACTGCTCTCAGGCCCCATCCTTGGGCTGATACGGCTGCCGGCGCTCGACGAGGATGCTGCTCGTGATCTCGAAGACCTTCTCACCGTGCTGGTTGAAGCCCTCGTTGAGCGCATAGATGATGCCGCGATGCGGGCGCGACTTCAGATCGACCTTCTCCGTGCGGCGGCCGGTGAACGTGATCGTGTCGCCCGCAAAGACCGGCTTCAGCCATTTCAGGTTCTTGAAGCCCGGCGACGGCCCCCACTGGGCCATCTTGACGCCGGTCTTGGCGAGCTCCGCCTCGTAGCGCTGGCGGTAGGCGACCGTCAGGCGTATCCAGATGGCAGCGGTGTGCCAACCCGAAGCGCAGAGCCCGCCGAACAGCGACGACTTCGCGGCGGCCTCGTCGAGGTGAAAGTACTGCGGGTCGTATTTGACGGCGAAGGCCTTGATCTCCTCCGCCGTGAAGGTGTGCTGGCCGAGGTGCATTTCCTCGCCGAGCGGCACGTCCTCGAAATAGTTGCTCATGACGCGCTCACTGCCTCGCCCTCGACCGTGCGCCGGCCGAAGATCTGCACGGGCCGCCAGCTCATCACCACCTCGCCCTTGTCGTCCAGCACTTCGATCAGCGCCTTGGCGATGCCGATCCCGGGGCGGCTGGCAGAAGCGCGCTTCTCGGTGCACGTGTAGCGCACGGACAGCACGGTCCCCGGCCGTACCGGCTTCATCCAACGCACCTCCTCGATTCCCGTGGCGCCGAGCGAGCTCGAGGCGTTCAGGTAGCCGTCGCAGAGCATGCGCATCAGCATCGCGCAGGTGTGAAAACCGGAGGCGCAGAGGCCGCCCGCCACTGTGTGCTTGGCCGCCTCCTCGTCGAGGTGCATCGCCTGCGGGTCGTAGGTGGAGGCGAACTCGATGATCTCCTCCTTCGTCACCTCGTAATGGCCGAAATGCTCGACGCGCCCGACCTCG
>JAGRKR010000286.1 GCA_020442225.1 Hyphomicrobiaceae bacterium
GGCGCCCGTGGGGAAGCGGTAGCGGCGATCCCACACGAACGGCGGCGGTGGCTGCGTGCGGCGCTCGGTGTAGGCGGCCAGCAGCCATTCCGCATCGCTCGGCAGGCGCAGGCCGGCCCAGGCGCAGTAGGCCTTGGCCTCGTGCCAGGTGACGTGCACCGCCGGCTCGTCGTCGTGTCCGGGCTTGCCGTAGGGCGCGCGCCACGACCAGCCGCTCATGCGCTCCCAGCCGGCGCGGTATTGGAAGCCGCCGCCCTCGCGCTCGGCCCTGGTGACGCGCCCCGTCGCCGCGACGAAACGACGGAACTGGCCGATTGTCACCTCGAAGCGATCGATGGCGAACCGCCGAGCGCCGCCATCGATCGGCGCGAGGTCATGCCCCGCGGGCGCCTCGGCCAAGGCGGCAGGCGTCGCGAGCGCCGCCACGGCGAGCAACGACAGCGCCCCGCGGAAAAGGTGCGATCCGGCGAAACGCGCCACGGCCGTCAAGCCCCGAACGTGAACTGCGAGCCGACCGTGGCGGCGACATAGGTTTCCGGCATCTCGCGCCGCAGTGTGTCGATGAAGCGCCAGCCCGTGCAATGCATGGGCACGACGACATCGGGTGCCAGCGCCTTCAACTCGCGCACCGTCTGGTCGATGTACTCCTGCGGCGCCGTCACGAGATGGAAGCCGCCGAGCACCGCATGCAGCTTGTCGATGCCGGAGACGGCCATGGCGGCCTTGATGGTGTTGATCAGCCCGACGTGCCCGCACGACGTGATGACGACGAGGCCGCGCCCCTGCACGATGTAGCAGGTGGCATGCTCGTCGGGATGCTGGTCCTGCACCAGGCGTCCCTGCCGCTCCGCCTCGGTGAAGTGATCGTAGTCGCCTTCGGCCACCATCGAGCCGCCCGACACCGTCTCGAACGAGTGACGCGGGATGAAGCCCGTCGTGAAGGCTCCTTCCAGCACCTGGGCGTGGGGGCAGCAGACCGGCATGACCCGGCGGGCGGTGAGGGCGACCTTGTCGATCGCCCCCCACGAGACGATCTCGTTGCCGGGCGCCTTGATCCACTTTTCGCGGAAGATGTCCTCGCCGCCCACATAGAGGGAGAGGTCGTAGGGCATGTGGTTGCGGAACTGGCTGACGAAGCCGTAGAGACCGCCGAAATGGTCGCGATGGCCGTGCGACAGGATGAGGCCGTCGATGCGCTTCGCATCGATGTCGAGCAGGTCGAAATTGCGGTTGACGATGTCGGGAGTGAAGCCGAAGTCCAGCATGTACTGGGCGCCGACACCATCCTTGCGCGACGAGAGATGCAGCGACAAGCCCCACTCGCAGGCGAGCGTCGAGAACTGTCGCCCCTTGATCTGGCGGGTATGCTCGATCTTCGCCAGGGCCGGATGCGGCACGTCGGGAATGAACCGTTCGTGATGGGAATCCACCACGACGCGCACGGCCAATTGATCGACCGTCGGGGGCTTGAAAGCGGGAGCGGCGGCGGGGTTCTGCTGGATCATGGCGGGGTGTGGGCCTGACTGAGGGGGCGTTGCGCCGCGTTGGCCCGGTCCGGGGGGTGGGTCGGAGCCCGGTCCAGGGGGGCAGCGGTGGTGCGAGCTTAACCAAGCTTCCAGCGCCTGACCAGGGCGGCCGCAGGGGGGGAAACGTGGTGGGCAGGCGGCTCAGCGACGTCAATGGGCGTTGGCAGACGCGCCGCGATGCACTACCAGACACCGAGCCTCCAGGACCGAGGGACAAATCCATGCCGAAGCGTACCGATATCAAGTCGATCCTCATCATCGGAGCCGGTCCGATCGTCATCGGCCAGGCCTGC
>JAGRKR010000287.1 GCA_020442225.1 Hyphomicrobiaceae bacterium
CGCCACGCCATGGCGCACGGCCACACGCTTCATACATCAGGCGCGCCCTCGCGACCAAGGCGGCGGCCGAGGAAAACCACGACGTGATCGTTCCACAGGCAGGACCCCTCCTGCACGAAGCCGTGGCGGGCGTAGAAGGAGCGGTTGCGCGAGGCTTGCGCCGTAACGGCGTGGAGGCCCGACGCGCCGCACGACGCCATGTGCGCGGCGAAGTGCTCGATCAGCGCCGCGCCGACGCCTCTGTCGCGCGCATCCGCAGCGACGTTGATGTGAAGCTGCGCGGGGAAAGCACGGCAGAGTGGCGCAAAGTCGCGATAGAACGCGAGGTCGGCGAACAGACGGTCGCGCGAGGGATCGTCCGGCGCGCCGATGATGTAGCCGAGCACCTGCCCGCCGGCATCGCGCGCCAGGAAGGCGTGCTCCAGGTGGTGGGTGAGATAGCGGCCGAGCCAGCGCTCGCGGAAGCGCGCCTTGGCCTCGGCGTCGGCGAAACGCTGGGTGGCGCTCGACTCGAAGAAGATGCGATCGACGGCGGCCGTCACCGCATTACGGTCGTCACACGCGCGAAGTCGTACGATCTCGATGTCGGCAGCCGCGCGAGAAGCCATGAGGCGGCGATGGTCCTTCCGAGGGGCGCAGCGGCCCGATGCCTGGCGCGCCGCCCCGAGTGAACGCGCGAGGGGGCGCCGAGTCAATCACCCGCCGCCATCCTGCCACGGCGCGCCCGCGCCCCGCACTGCCCCCGCCCTTGACATCCACGCCGCCCTCTCCCACATGCGGTCCAGAGGCGACTGAACGTTGTTTTTGCAATTGAGCATAATGCGGAGAGCAACATGGGCTATTTCGATGGGCTGACCGGTGCAAGCTTCAAGACAGACCCGCAGGGGCGCACGGTGTTCTATCCGTTCGGCGTCCTCGCCAAGGGCCGCATCGTGCCCGACGACGCTGCCGAGCGCGCCCTCAAGCGCCAGCTCAAGACGGCCTATATGGTCTTCCTGCCGGCAACCGTCGCCATCGCTGCCGTCGGCGTCTCGTCCAACCTGATGCTGACACTCGCGCTCATCACACTGCTCACCGTCTCGTTTCAGCTCTTCGTGTCCTCGCTGATCAAGGGCTACGCCCGATCCGACGAGCGGCTGACCCTGCGCGAGGCGCAGATGACGCAAGCCCGGTCGCTCGGCCGCCGCTGGCTCGTCGCACTCGCCATCATCTCGGCGCTCCTGGCCGCGGGCGGCCTCGCGGTCGTCGCCCTCGAGCCTCACGAGGGACTGCTGACGGGGCTCGGCACCTTCGCCTTCTTCGGGGCCTGTTTCGCCGTCTTCACCTCTCAGGTCCGGCGACTGAAGCGCGAGGCCGCCGGGATTTAACCATGCGGCCTAACCGGATGTAGAGCCCTTCGGGGCGATACTGGCCGGCATGATCAGACGAATCCTGCTTTTCACCCTCCTCGGCGCCGGCATTCTTCTCGCCGGTGCCCTCCTGCTGGGCGACCGTGCCGGCCCGCAGGGCGCGTGGGCACGCTACCAGACCGCTCTCCGCGCGGACCGGTTCGACACTGCCGCAACCGAGGTTGCACAGCGCACGCTGGACTTCGAGATGCGGGCACGCAGGCTCGCACTCGTGGCCGACGAGGCCACCCTGCTAGCGCTCCCCACCATCGACTGCATCGCCGCCCTCGGGCTGCGCCAGGCTGTCTACAGCGGACGCATGACCATCGAGGCTCTGCGCGCGCCGGCAAGCCCGCAAGCCCTCCACGCCGCCTGGCGACGCAGCCAGCCGCACCGCCCCTTCACGGACGTAGCACTGCTTGCCGTTCTGCCCGTCGGCCGCGGTCGAGCCGTCGGCTGGTTCGGCCCCCGCGAGTACGCGGACGATTGGATGATGCTGGCGCTCGCCGTCGCCGGCGGACTGCGCGTCGACTTCTTCAAGGAGAATGGCGCCTGGCGTGTCGACTTCATGCCGGGCGTGCGCGCCTCCGCCCGAGAGCACGACGCCATCGGCACCACCGCGGCCCCCGGTTCCGACCCCGGGCGCCGCAAGCGGGCGTTCAACGTCATCCTGGCGCACGGCGACGCGGCGATGCAGGCGCGGCTCTGGACGCCGCTCGACACCCCCGGACGCCAAGGCGCGCTGAGCCGGTGACCCGCGCGACCGGCCGGCCCGCCTCTCAGTGCGCGTCGCGGTAGTGCTTCTTCAGGAGATCGCGGCCGAACGCCCCCTCGGGATCGATCCACACGGAGTGCACGTGATTGGCGCCGTCCTGGGTGTTGTCGTACTCGACCAGCGTTTTCGGCCCGTGCACCCGGAAATAATGCGGACGCCCGCGCGTCGGACTGCCCGCCCAGGCGAAATGCAGCGCGCCCACGCCGGCCTCCGTCACCCGCGCCATCGCCGCCGACGCGAGCTCCGGCCGCAGCGTGCCCGTAAAAAGCTCCAGGATGCGCATGACGCCGGCCGTCTGCGCCTCGTTGAGACGCGCGAGCGCAACGCCCTGGTAGCGCTTGAGCTCGTCCTCGCGGCCGGGGCCGGCGACGATGTCGCCCAGCGAGCGTTCGCCGATCACGGCGGCGGCGCGCAGCGCGCCATCGAGCGAGCCGACGAGGGAGAACACCGCGTCCTCCTCGCCCCCCAGGAGGCGGAAGCCGGCGTGACGATGACGGCTCGGCACCTTCGCCGGATTGGCGCCGAAGAAAGCCGGCGTGACGCCGACGCCGTGCCCCGGCGCCACCATGACGCTGACCGACAGGTGATGCCCTTCGAAGCGCCAGGCCCAGGGCGCGGCGCCGGCCGGGTTTCCGAAGACGACGAGCGCGTAGTTGGCGGGATCGCGGAACTCGAGATTGTCGGTGAGCTCGCCGAGCACGCGCTCGAGCTTGATGATGCCTTCGATCTGCTGGACGCCGCGCCGGCTCAGCAGCGTCGCGAGCACGTCCCAGAGCGCCTTGGTCTGGGCCGCGCCCATCTCCTTCAGCGTGACGCCGGGCCGCCCGCGCGGAATATAATGCCAGTCGCCGCGCCGCCGACTCGACCAGCCGAGCACGGCCTTGCGCCGGAGCGCCGGCGAAAGCGCGGCGAGCCAGGCGCCCACGGCCTTGGCCATGTCGGCGGCCACCGCCGGAACCGTGGCCCAGGCCATGCCGGGCAGCGCGGCCGAGGCCCCGAGCGCGGCAACCGAGCCGATGAGCGCACGCCGGCTGAGCGGCTGAGCGCCTGCGCCCGCCGTTTGCGCGTGATGATGATGGTGGTGGTGATGACCATGCCCGTCATGGTCATGGCCGCCGTGATGATCGTGCGCGTGCTCGTGGTCGTCGCCGTGATCGTGCATCGGTCGGGCTCCTGCCAGTGGCCGACGAAGCGTGCGCCGCAAATCTAGGCGGCAATGTCCGCGGCTGGAAGTCGCGAAACGACCATCTCGCGCAACTGTGACCCTGCCCTACGCCGCCGCCTGCTGCTTGCGGCGCACGCGCTCGCGATGGGCGATGTAGAGGCCGGCCAGCACGACGATGCCGGCGCCGAGCATGGTCCAGCCGTCCGGCAGGTGGTTGAACAGCAGGTAGCCGAACAGCACGCCCCACACGAGCGAGGTATACTTGAAGGGCGCGATCAGTGCCGCCTCGCCGTTGCGGAAGGCCTCCACCATGAGGTAGTGCGCCGTCGTGAAGATCACGCTGCTGAGGCCGAAGATCCATAGGTCCCGCGCCCGGAACGGCACCCAGCCCAGCGGAAACGTCAGCAAGCCCGCGACGAGCACCGCCGTCGTCGTCACGAACAGCACGGCGACCGTCGTCTCCGAGGACGCGATGCGCCGCGTGATGAGATCGCGCATGCCGCTGGCCAGCGCCGCCCCGAGCGGCAGCAGCATGGCCCACTGCATGGCCGCCGTACCGGGCCTGAGGATCACGAGCACGCCGAGGAAGCCGACGAGCACCGCGAGCCAGCGCCGCCAGCCCACGCGCTCGCCGAGCACGAGCGGCGCCATGGCGGTGATGAAGATCGGCCCGGTGAAGGTGATGGCGATGGCGTCGGCGAGCGGCAGGTAGATCAGCCCCGTCACGAAGAAGAAGCCGCTGGCGATGACGCAGATCGCCCGCAGCGCATGGCCCTTGACGTGGCTCACGCGCAGCGTCGACAGGCCGCCGGAGAAATGCGCGAGCAGCAGGATCCACGGGATGACGAACAGGCTTCTGAGGAACAGAAGCTGGCCCACCGGATAGGTCGCGACGAGCACTTTGACGATGCCGTCGTTGAGCGAGAGCAGCGCCACGCCGCCGACCATGCAGAATATCGCCCTGAGGGCCTGTGCCGGCGTGCTTTCCGCCACCAGGTTGTCCCGCGCCACGCCGCCCTCCCGCGCCCTGCCCTCCGCTCGGGCAAACGCCGGACGCTAGCGCAGTTCCGGGCCCACCGCACGCACGACGTTGGCCGCCCGCCGCTCCGCCCACAAGCCCTTGCCTGTCGGCCGGCGCGCGGCCTGCGGCTGCCTCACACACGA
>JAGRKR010000288.1 GCA_020442225.1 Hyphomicrobiaceae bacterium
CGATCATCAGGATTTTGGCGGAAAGTGGTGGGAGTGACGGGACTCGAACCCGCAGCCTCCGGCGTGACAGGCCGGCGCTCTAACCAACTGAGCTACGCCCGCGCATCGAGGCGACGCGAACGACGCACCCGAGACGCTGCATCTAATCGACGGACCGCCTCAAGTCAAGCGTCGCGCGCATCGCGGGCGCGACACTTCACAATCGTCCGCCTGGCGCTCCGCACGGCCCAAGGTTCGGCGTGACGGAGGCCGCCTGCGTTGGTGGGCGGTGAAGGGGTCGAACCTCCGACACCCTGGGTGTAAACCAGGTGCTCTACCACTGAGCTAACCGCCCATGCGTCCCCGGCCATGCGACCCGTTCCGGCTCGACGCCGGGGACGAAGATTCGTAGTGCCGACTTAGTTCAGCAGGTCCTTGAGCGTCTTCGACGCCTGGAACTTGGGCACCTTGGCCGCCTTGAGCTTGATCTCTGCACCCGTCTGCGGGTTGCGCGCGGTGCGAGCCGCACGCTTGGACACCTTGAACGTGCCGAAGCCCGGGATGCGAACTTCCTCGCCCTTCTTCATCACGTGCTGGATGTGGTTGATGATCGTATCGACCGCCACGCCCGCCTTCTCTTTCGTGATCTCGCACTCCTTCGCGACAGCGTCGACCAGATCCTTCTTGCTCATTTTCGCAGTCCTCTTCCGCTGATGAAGTCTCGAGCCTCTGCGAGACGCCTCTGCCTCTGTTCAGAGGCGGACAACAACGCCGAAACGAACGGGGGCGTCAAGCCAAAAGACGCGCAAAACCCCGCTGTTTTCGGGCCTTCCACAGGGGTCCGAGGCGATTGAATGTCGTTCTGCAGCCCCCGCAAGGACCTCATCCGGAGTCTCTGAGGCGATCCCTGGAGCGGTCATTGCAGACCGCCTCCCACCCCGGCGGGAAGGATCTGGCGACCGTCGGATCTCTCCCTCCGCCCAACCGCGAGAGATGGTGATCACAGTGCGTCGTGACGTGTCGCGCTGGCGGGCGCGCAAACGAGAAACGCCGCCGTCGTGTCACGACGGCGGCGTCTGTTCTCTTGTCGTGCGCCAGAAGCGCGCTGGACTGCGCCTCAGTGCGCGCGCACGCCCGGCGGAGTGCTGTCACCGGCCGGCGTCGGCTTAGCAGGGTCGCTGCCGGCCGTCGCCTCCTCCCACGACATCGCCTGCGGCGGGCGCAGCAGCGCCGCCACGAGCACCTCGTCCATGCGCGACACCGGCACGATGTCGAGCTTGTTCTTCACCTCTTCCGGGATCTCCGCAAGGTCCTTGACGTTCTCCTCGGGGATGAGCACGCGCCTGATGCCGCCCCTGAGGGCTGCCAGAAGCTTCTCCTTGAGGCCGCCGATCGGAAGAACGCGCCCACGCAGCGTGATCTCGCCCGTCATCGCCACGTCCTTGCGGACGGGAATGCCGGTCAGCACCGAGATGATGGCGGTCACCATGGCGACGCCCGCCGACGGCCCGTCCTTAGGGGTCGCCCCCTCCGGCACGTGCACGTGGATGTCCTTCTTCTCGAACATGTCCGGTCGAATGCCGAAGTCGTGCGAGCGCGACCGCACGTAGGCATTGGCCGCCTGGATCGACTCCTTCATGACCTCGCGGAGGTTGCCGGTCACGGACATCTTGCCCTTGCCCGGCATCATGACGCCTTCGATCGTCAGCAGCTCGCCGCCGACCTCGGTCCACGCCAGACCGGTGACGACGCCGACCTGATCCTCGGACTCCGCCTCGCCGAAGCGATACTTGGGCGGACCGAGGAACTCGGCCAGCGCGGCCTTCGTGACGACGATCTTCTTGGCGTCGGAGGTCATCAGACCCTTGACGGCCTTGCGGGCCAGCTTGGCCACCTCGCGCTCGAGACTGCGCACGCCCGCCTCACGCGTGTAGCGGCGGATCATCTCGAGCATGGCGTCGTCCTCGACCTCCAGCTCGCCGGGCTCGAGCCCGTGGGCCTGCAACTGGCCGGGCATGAGGTGGCGCTTGGTGATCTCGAGCTTCTCGTCCTCCGTGTAGCCGGCAAGCCGAATGATCTCCATCCGATCCATGAGGGCCGGCGGGATGTTCAGCGTGTTCGCCGTCGTCACGAACATCACGTTAGAGAGGTCGTAGTCCACCTCGAGGTAGTGGTCGTTGAACGTGTGGTTCTGCTCGGGATCGAGCACCTC